>JBFXGF010000001.1:0-24211 GCA_050178275.1 Thermoplasmata archaeon
CACGGGGTTCATGAGGAAGGGCGAGACGGCGAACGTCGACAGGATGCTCTCGCGCCTCGGGGTCAACCACAGGGTCGTGGACGCCAGCGACGAGTACTTCGACGCCCTCAAGGGCGTCACGGACCCGGAGACCAAGAGGAAGATCATCGGGACGAAGTTCATACGCGTGTTCGAGCGCGAGGCGAAGACGTTCGGCGCTGAGTCCCTCGTCCAGGGCACGATAGCCCCGGACTGGATAGAGAGCGGGGGCGGACTCAGGGACACCATCAAGTCGCATCACAACGTGGGCGGCCTGCCGGCGGACATGAACCTGAAGCTGGTCGAGCCCCTCAGGGACCTGTACAAGGACGAGGTGCGTAAGGTCGCGCGCGCGCTCAGGATAGAGGTCGCTGAGAGACAGCCCTTCCCGGGGCCGGCGCTCGCGATAAGGGTCATGGGCGAGCCGACCAGGGAGTCCGTCGCCATCGTGCGCGAGGCGTGCGCCATCACCGAGGAGGAGATCGAGAGGGCCGCCGCGGAGGGCAAGATGAAGCTCCCGTGGCAGTACTTCGCCGTCCTGCTCCCCGTCAGGAGCGTGGGCGTCCAGGGGGACATAAGGGCTTACGGGTTCACGATAGCGGTCAGGGCGGTCGACTCGGTCGACGCGATGTCAGCCGTGTACACGAAGATACCGCACGAGGTCCTCGAGAGGATATCTGCGAGGATAACGAACACGATGAAGGAGAAGGTCAACAGGGTCGTGTACGACATCACGGACAAGCCCCCGGCGACGATCGAGTGGGAATGACTGCCCCCTCCTTATATAGTGCCGCGCGGCCCCAGGGCGTGTCTGGCCTGCCCCCCAAAACCGTTCTCGCGACAGGGTTCCCAACACAATCAGCAGAGGCTAAATATTGACCCGGTGTTCCCTGGAGCATGCGCGTCTTGGTCATAGACAATGGCGGTCAATGGACTCATAGGGAGTGGAGGGTCCTGAGGGACCTAGGGGCGGAGTCGGAGATAGTCCCCAACACCATGCCCGTCGCGGACATCAAGGCGGACGGGCTCGTCCTTTCGGGCGGTTCCCCCAGGGTCGGGCTGAACGCCGAGGCCATGGGCAGGTGCGGGGAGTACATAGACAAGGCCGGCGTGCCCATCATGGGTATATGCGCGGGGCACCAGTTCATGGCCACTCATCTGGGGGGCAAGGCTGGGCCGTCCAAGGTGCCTGAGTTCGGCAAGACCCTGGTCAACATAGACGATGAGGACGAACTGTTCAAAGGCCTCCCGCCCACGATCGTCGCCTGGGAATCGCACAATGACGAGGTGACCGAGCTCCCGCCGGACTTCGTCTCACTAGCCCATTCGGACAACTGTCCGGTGCAGGCCATGAGGCACAAGACGAGGCCGTTGTTCGGGCTGCAGTTCCACCCGGAGGTGGAGCACACGGACAACGGCTACGAGATGTTCCAGGCTTTCATAGACGTGTGCCAGGCTCATAAGAAGGAATGAGCGATGGACCAGGAGACGGTGTCGATCGTCAAGGAGGCGGTCCGCACGAGGCTGCGGGACGAGACCGTCGAACGCGCCGTCGGCCGCACGGTCAGGAGGCGCGGCATGGATTATTCGCGTTACATACAGGTGATGAGCGACCTCAGGGAACTCGCGAAGGAGCGTAAGGTCGCGATCGAAGAGGCCGCGGAAGGCCTAGAGTGCGAGAAAGGCTAGAAGGATCAGGGCGACGATCGCGAGCACTATCCCGAGCACGAGCATCGCGAGCGCGATGGGCTTGTCGGACCCAAAGGCTATGGGCACTGGCCCGAGGAGGACGACCCCGCCGTATCTCGGCTTGCTCACCCTGTCATCGGCCGTGGCCACCCCCTCCTTGCCGAGCGCGCCCGCGAGTTCCAGCTGCCCCATCATGAGGAACATGAACCCTGTGATGAAGCTGAAGACGATGCACGCGACCCCCAGCAGGAACAGTCCGCTCGACCCGCTGAAGACGGGGAATATCAGGAACAGTGAGACGTCCGCCTCGCCCGAGAGCACCGACGCGGCGATGCACGCGACCCCCGCGACGAACAGCGCCACCGGGACGACCGCCCTGTACCTCACATCAATCACCGCCAGACAGCCGCGTATCGACTGCCCCGGACGGATAACGGCGCCGGGAGCGTAATTAACTTTGCAGGGGCCAGCTCCTTGAGAAGCCTTTTATCGGGACTCCGCATTACACGGTCCAGGGGAGAGATTGAACACCCTCAAGGACCACCTCGCGGAGATACTTCGTTCACGGGACTTCGAGGTCGCCGACAAGAACGGCTACCTGTATGGTTCCAGGGAGGACGTCTCCGTCGTCGTACTCGTCGCCAGTGACATGCTCACGGATGACGTGCAGGACTTCATCAGGAACGTCTCCGACTTCCAGGGCCGCAAGATAGTCGCGTCCATCGGCAAGCTGGACGAGGGCGTGCAATCGATCCTGCAGAAACAAGGGATATACTACTGGGACAGGGAGGACGTCGAGCACGAGATCGGCAGCCTGCAGCTACGCGCGCTCGGGAGCGAGGCCGTGAAGAGCCTGCTCGACGAGGTCATCTCGGACGAGATGCCCCAGAGGCCGGCAGAGCCTCCGGAGCAGTCGATACCGGTCATCGTCGAGAGCACGGTGGAGAGGTCAGAGAGGATAGTCAAGCCTAACTTCTCCCTTGAGGACGTGAAGTCCCTGGCCAGGCACGACATCCAGGGCTACAGGTACGCCCTGGAGCTAGTCCCCCACTACCTGTTCCACTATGTGCTCAACCTCGAGGACGGCAAGCAGAGGGCCGGGATCGTCGCCGTGAACGCGCTCACGGAACATATAGAGACCTGGCGCTGGGGGTTCGAGCTCGTGGACACGATCGACATTGAGCACACCCGCCGGGAACCGAAGATCGACCAGGAGAAGGCCAGTGAGCTCGCCCGAGAGGAGATCACGAAGGAGTACCGGTCGTTCACGGAGCAGGTCAAGGACTTCGGCCACTCGGAGATAATCGAGCGGAAGAAGCCCCGCAAGGACCCCATGGTCGTCGAGCCCAAGGGCCTGGTCTATCTGCCAGTCTGGTCGGTCGAGGGCAAGGGTGGCGCGATGATCGTGAACTCATCCAGCGGCAAGATCATCAGCGAACACCTGCACGGGCTCGAGGCTAGGCGAGGTTGAGCTTCTTCAGGCGCTCCATTATGCCGAGCCAGTGCGAGCCGCGCCAGTAGACCTTCCCACAGCCGGCGCACTTCCAGAACTTCTCGTTCGCCACGAACGCGCCCTCGGGGACAGACTCCTTGGCCTGCTCCTTGGGCAGCTCGAGCAGCTCGCCGTTGCATGCGGTGCACCTTATCGCCGACTCGTCGAACATCAGGCCGAACTTCGCCTTCACCGAGGCGAGCTGCTTGTCCAGGTCGTCGTCCTCGACGAAAAGGGATCCAGGCTCCTTCGCCAGCTCCTTGTCCCTCGTCAGGACGAACCTGCTCTCCGCCCTGGCCGAGGCTGCGATGGCCTTGTCGTCCAGGTTCTTGTCGTAGATGGTGTCATAGCCGATCATCCTCAGCCACTTGGCTAGCGAGCCCAGCATGTGGTCGGCCACGAACCTCGGCTTTGTCTGCGCATCGGTCACTTATCCACCTCATATCTTACGAGGACGCCGCTGCCAAGGACCTCGGCGTCCCTGAGCCTCAAGTGGACGATGCCGTCCTCGTCCTCGGCGCCCGGACCTCCAGCTGGCGTGGGCGCGCTCTCGCCCCCTATCACCATGCTGCCTATGAATATGTAGACCTCGTCCGCGATACGGGTCTTCAGGAACGACCATATCACTCTCGAGCCCCCCTCCACCAGCATCTTCCGGACGCCCCTCCTCTCGAGTTCAGGGACCAGCCTCTCGATGTCGACATCATCCTTGCCGCACCTGATGACCTCGGCGTTCGGGAAAGTCTTGTCACAACGCTCGTTCGTCACGATGATGGTCCTGGCGAACCCGTTGAGCACGAGTGCGTCCGCGGGTGTCCGTCCGTCGGAGTCGAGCACGACCCTTGTCGGGTGTTTGGCGTTTTTGACGTACTTGACGTTCACGGTGAGCTTGGGGTTGTCCGATATGACGGTGTCTACCCCGACCAAGATGGCGTCCACCGAGTTCCTCAGTTCGTGGACGCGCCTCTTGTCCTCCTCGTCGGATATTCTCGTCTGTCTCCTCGACTTGAGGGCGATCTTCCCGTCTGCGGACATCGCGCAGTTGACTATCGTCTTCAAGTGCTTCCCACTGAACGAATGGTCGACCGAGTAATAACCCTTCGCACTTCGTTGCCGAAATGAGGAAGAAAAGCAGAGGCGAGGACGACCGGCCCGTGTCAGTGGCCTCCATGCGCGCCTGGCACCCGTCGGGCGGCACCATCGCCGCGTCGGAATTCATTCCCAAGGTTTATGAGCGCTCGGCCTTATTCCCAGGCCAATGGACGGCAACGACATCCGGATCTTCGAGCTGAAGAAGAAGGACCTCCGAGGGGCGACCATCATCGACGGGTTCCCGAGCGTAGGTCTTGTCAGCTCCATATCGGCCAACTATCTCATCAAGGTCCTGAAGATGGAGCACATAGGCATCATGGACTCCTCACAGTTCCCGACGGTCTCACTGATCAGGGATTCCACTCCCCTGAGCCCGGTCAGGATATACGCGAGTGACAAGGGCCAGCGCGGGGACCAGCTCGTCGCGTTCATCTCGGAGTTCCAGGCGCCAGCCAACCTGATCCGCCCCATATCGCGCGTTCTCGTCGACTGGGCGGTCGAGCAGAGGTGCAGGATGATAGTGTCGCCCGAGGGACTCGTCCTCGACCCTGAGATCAGGGACAGCGCGGACATATCCGATGTCGTCTTCGGAATAGCGAGCACCCCGAGGGCCAGGGAGCTGCTGAAGGAGCACGGCATACGTCAGTTCGAGGAAGGCGTGATATCCGGGATCGCAGGAGTCCTTCTGAACGAGGGCAGGAAACGGGATTTCGATGTCGTCACACTCCTTGCCGAGGCGCACCCGGACTTCCCGGACGCCAACGCGGCGGCGCTCGTCCTCGAGGCGATAGACGACATCCTCTTGGGGATAGAGTTCGACGCGAAACCGCTCTTCGAGGAGGCGAAACGCATCGAGGAGCACATAAGGGAGATTCAGAAGCAGGCGGTCGTGAAGAAGCCGGACAAACCACCGGCAAGGCCTGAGATGTACGGCTAGGCCGCGCGCAACTCTGTCAGGTGGTCTTTCTTCTCAGTTGCGAACCTTTGGCCGAGGAACCTATCGACGACCCATATGTTCGTCTCCGCGTGGCCCGTCAATTCCTCCGCGAGGACCGTGGACTCGCCCTCGGCGAGCGCCATGTACGGTACGATCTGGTCGAGCATGTGCTCGTCGACCGTGGCCCCTGAGCGCATCGTCTCCGCGAGGTCGGCCGCGCAGTTCTCCCCGAGAGTCTCCGCCCTGACGCCTCTCTGACCCAAAGCCGAGGCCCCGAGGATAGCCCCCTCGTACTCGGCCGCCAGCACGATCCCGGCTCCGGTGCTCGAGCCGGAGCGCAGGTCGGAGTCTACCTTGACGCGTCCGTGGTCCACCAGGGTTTTCAGCGCCGCGTGTTTCATCCTCGAAACCACGTGCTCGGGCAGGTTCTGCGCGTAAGTCACTCCTGATATCCTCACGAGCTCCCCTCGCTGCGCGAGGTCGACCCCTCTGACTACGGGGCACGGGTCTACGCGCGCCACGACCTCCCCGCCGCCTTCGGGGTAGAAGCCACGGCGGACGACATCGATGTCGCAGGAAGCCCCTATCCGCCTGATGATGGGGATGTGGACAAGCCTCATGAAGTCGATCGGAGGAGACCACTTGGTGTCCGTCCCTCCCCTGAGCGCCAGTGTGACCGGGGCCTTAGAGAAGGTCGCTGGCAACAGGCAGGCCTGCAGGACCAGGGAAGTGCTGCCCGCGGTCCCGATATCCAGCTCGAAATCACCCCCGGCGAGGGTCCCGGGGAGGAACGTCATTTCCCTCGATCCAACATGCACCCCCTCGACCTCGGCGTCGCAGAGTTCCGCGACGGCTCCTATGGCCGCGACGTGCTGCGCGGCCAGGCCAGGGTTCGGTCTCTTGGCCCTTATGTCCGTCACGCGCACTGGTTCCTGGAGCACGGCCGAGAGTGAGACCGCGGTCCTGAGGACCTGTCCGCCGCCTTCTCCGTGAGCCCCGTCTATCTCGATCATCTCTGCACGTTCCGTCTCGCGGCGAGCTTCTTGGCAATCACGTTCGCGAGGAAGAACCAGATCATCATGATGACCGCTAGGATTATCAGGGCGGCGGCGAGGTATAGCAACCACATGGGCGCCATCTCATCCTCGCTCGTGGCGCCACTGAGCAGTATGATGCCGAGCCCTAGCCCCTCCGCGATGAACGCGCCGAACCCGAGCGCGAACGAGTACAGCCCCATGGTGGAGCCGTAGCAATCCTCGTCGGACGAGTCGGCCATCATCGCGAGCGCCGCGGGCACGAAAGCCCCCGCGCCCAGGCCGAGGACGCCCAGGGGTATCATGCCAAGGAGTTTGAACTCGATACCCTCGTCCGTAATCTCGAACGCGTACTCCGAGAAGAACAGCACCATCAGCACTATCCCGAATATGCTGAACACGCCGTACGCCATCACAGGCACCCTGCCGACGATGTCAGAGACCTTCCCCCAGAATGGCTGGAGGAGCCCGAGCGCGACCCCGGCCGCAGCGAACATGATGCCTATTGTGGATCCCGATATGTCCTCGCTCAGCATGATTCTGGGGAGGTAGGTGATCGCGAGTCCCAGGATTGTCGCTATGATCAGCCAGATGGGGAACATCAGCCTGATCTCCTTGACCTTGAACACCTTCTTCAGTGCCTGGAAACCCTCTAAGGACGAGGCTTTCACGACAGGTTTCTCCTTCTTCACCATGAGCTGTAACATCATGGCGGAGGCCCCTAGGAGCACGGCGACGATGACGAACCCGGCCGTCGCGCCTGTGTAGTCTATCATGAACCCGCCGACCACCGCGCCCAGGATATACCCCAGGAAAGTCGAGTAGTCGAACCATCCCATCTGCCTGCCCCGGTCGTGCTTCTCCGCGTGGTCCGCGATCATCGCGATGGCAGGCGCCACCGTGGCGGCCGCGCCGATGCCGTGAATCCCGTGCATGGTCGCGAGGTACCAGACATTGTTCGAGAGGGTGTAGAGCGCGACCACGACCGCCGCCAGTGTCGTCCCCGCGACTATGATGACCTTCCTCCCGGTCCTGTCGCTCAGGAGACCGAAGTAGTTGGCCGTGACCATCTCCGCCAGCGGGTAGGGGACAGCGATGATCGCCACGTTCAACAGCGCCTCGTAGTTCGTATCATATGGCACATAGCTGGCTATGAGCAGGAGCAGCGCCCCGAAGGCGGTTCTGAGAAGGAACGTGGAGAGGTACAGGACTCTCAAGTGCCAGGGGGTCTTGGCGCGCCTGGCCTTCAGGGAACTGAACATCAGCTTGCTGTCAACTCGTGTCATTACTTAACACTTATGGGTTCCCGTCCGGCGGAGGGGAATCATCCCCTGAGGATGTCCATCAGAATGGTTTAAGTATCCTGTGGTTATAGTCCGGGCCAGGTGCCCCATTGGCAGTCGACATATTAGGTGTCGGGATCCTCATCGCAGCCCTGTTAGTCATCCTTGTGAGCTGCGAGGTTTTCGTCAATGGAATCGAATTGCTGGGCTGCAGGCTGGGCCTCGCCGAGACCGCCACGGGTAGCATCCTCGCCGCTGTCGGGACGGCAATGCCCGAGACTATCATCCCGCTCATCGCGATATTCCTCGGCAGCGCCGAGGAGGGTGAGGAGATCGGAGAGGGCGCGATACTCGGAGCCCCCTTCATGCTGGGCACCCTTGCCATGTTCGTCGGAGGCGTCTCGATATGGTACGCCTGCCGAAAGGGCAAGCGGAAGAGCTGCCTTATCCTCAAGGCCGGGCACGCTGAGCGCGACCTGAAGTTCTTCATGGGCATGTACTTGATCGCGCTTGTCTGCGGGCTCATGGGCATGCAGGAGTCATTCGACACATCGTACGTCAACTATGGCGCGGCGGTCTTCTTGGTGACCATGTACGTGCTATACATACGTCAGCTCCTGAAGGAGGAGTCTGACATGAGTGAGGGGGCGTGCCCCGCGCTGTACCTTGGCAGGCTCCTAAGGTTCTCGCCCGGAAAGAACGCCCTCGGAATGGGAGTGATACTCCTCCAGGTGGCGGCAGCGCTCATCGGCATCATAATCGGCGCGAAGTTCTTCGTCGAAGAGGTGGAGATGGTCGCCGCCGCCGTCGGCATCGCGCCGATGATACTCGCGTTCCTAATCGCGCCTATCGCGACCGAGCTCCCGGAGAAGTTCAACAGCGTCATCTGGTACATGAGGGGCAAGGACACCCTCGCCCTGGGGAACATAACCGGTGCCATGGTGTTCCAGAGCAGCTTCCCCGTGAGCATCGGCCTCGTCCTGACGAGCTGGACATTGGCCCCGATAAACATCGCGAGCATGGTCATAGCCCTCGTCGCGGCTTTCTGGATCTACTACTCGGTGAAGGTGAAGAAGCGCGTGGAGTACAAGACGCTCTTGGCCTCGGGCTCCCTTTACATCCTCTACATCGTACTGCTGATCGTCATGCCCGGAGCGACCACCTAGTAGCGGAGCTACTAGATGTTCGTATGACTGGCTCGCGCGCGCTCCGGACAAATTATAAGTACGCGCCAGCGCAATGTCCGCCCGGATGGGATGCAGGCCGATTCTTCGTGAATTAGGTCACATCCTCTTAGCGTGAGCTGCGAGAAGGACGTGCAACCCCGATGGACACCGAGGCACAGCTGCTCTTTCAGATGGGCGCCATCATGCTCCTCGCATTCATAGCCGCGACTATGGCGAGGAAGGCCAACCAGTCGGTCATGATCGGCTACATAGCGATCGGGATCCTCATAGGGCCGAAGATCAGTGTCAACATCCTCGGCCACCAGTACAACGGGCTTGTGACCGACACCACCCTCATCGAGGTCCTCTCCTTCGTCGGCCTCGTGATGCTCATGTTCTTCGTAGGGCTCGAGTTCTCGTTCTCGAAGCTCAAGAGGACCAAGACCCCGGCGATAATCCTCGCGGTGATAGACACGAGCGTCGGCCTGTTCGTCGGCTTCGTTTTCGCATCCTTCTTCGGCTGGCCCCTGATAGACTCGATATTCCTCGCCGGCGTCGTCGCGATGAGCAGCACAAGCATCGCGATGAAGGTCCTGTTCGACCTGAAGCGCATGTCCAGCCCCGAGGTCGAGTTTCTCATCGGCCTGGTCGTCGTGGAGACGTTCATAGCGATGCTCATACTGACGGTCGCGAGCGGAATGGTGGTCCGGCCAGAGGCGGACCCGTCCGAATACGGCCAGCTCCTCCTAGGCATGGCGGCGTTCTACGCGTTCTTCGTCTGGGTGGCGATGTTCGCTGTCCCGAAGGTCGTTTCATTCTTCAATAGCATCGAGAACGATGAGATGTTCATATTGTTCGCCCTGGGGATGGTGTTCCTGACATCGGGGTTCGCCGCGGTCATGAACGTCCCGCCGATCATCGGGGCGTTCTTCATCGGGATGATACTGGCCGAGACCAACGTTTCGGTCAGGATCAGGTCTAAGCTGGAGTCGTTCAAAGACGCTTTCGTCGCTATATTCTTCACGTCTTTCGGCATGATGATCGACCCGGCGATGTTCCCTGACGTGATGTGGATGGTCATCCTCGCAATACCCATGGTGCTGATCTACGAGGTGTTCGTGATGTCGGCCGTCACGCATTTCCTCGGCTTCTCCCCGAAAGCCGCGATGACAGTGGGGACGAGCGCCTCGGGCAGAGGCGTCGAGTCCATACTCTACGCCAGCGTCGGGAGCAGCGTGAGAGGGGCAACTATGGGCAGCCTTCTCAATCCATTCGCGGGGGCGTTCTGCTTCGCCATGAGTGCGATATCACCGGTCCTGGTGAAGCACTCGGCAGCTCTGGCGGACGCGATTGGCAAGATGGTCCCGAAGCCGATCAAGTTCTCGTCGGCGGTCATATCCCGCACACTCGGGAAGGCCATACTCCCGTCGTCCTTGAAGATATTCAAGGGTGCTAGGATGACCGGCGTCCTTCTCCTGTTGTTCGTCGCGCTCTCGACGGCGATACTCCTGGTAGATTCGTCACTGCACCCCATCCTCGTCGCGGGGGGCCTAGCGATGGCCTTGGCGGTGTACTTCGTAGTTCGGTACGAGGTCGCTGAGATTGTGAAGCACGTCAACTACTCGAACCTCGGCGTGCGACCCGAATCGAGGAAGACGATTGTCGGGCTCGTCTCATGGGTCGTGTCAGGCGCGTCCCTGTCCGTGCTCGTGATAGTGTCGATATGGATGTACCTCTGGGAACTCTCGCTCTTGGTCGCCGTCGCGTACGTCGCGTCTCTTGTAGTTGTCATGGTCAGGACCCATTCCAAGATACACGTGAATCTGCCGGAGATGCCCCAGAAGATCCACAACTTCCCCAAGCCAGTCGTCGACCAGGAAGACGGCGAGAAGAGGCCCCCGAAGCCAGTCTACGGGGTGGTGAGGTCCGTTCCCAGGAACGCCCAGCTCTGACATGTCACAACCCCGCGTCGACGGCGTGTCGTGTCCGGTAGTACGATTATAGGGTCGCGCGCACATACTCGCGCTTGTGAAATTCGTTGGCAGGTCCTACGCGGTCGGCGCGGTCTTCGGCCTTCTCGCTGTCGTCTCTTTCTCAGTGCTTTATACCGTTGCCGCCTCGAACGACCCTAGTTACACATTCCTGGAGAACTACCTGAGCGACCTAGGGGTGGGTCCGTGGGCCTGGGCGTTCAACTCGGCCCTCATGCTGTCGGGGACGCTGATAGCGTTGTTCTCGCTCCTCGGGCTGTATCCTCTCCTAGGGCGCTCCCTGCCCTCGAGGGCAGGGACCGGTCTGCTCACCGTCTCGGGCGTCCTGCTCGTGAACGTCGGGATATTCACAGAGGACGCGGGGGACACGCACTTCGTGTTCTCCATCGCGTTCTTCCTCACGCTACTGGCGGCCCTATGCGCGCTCACGTTTGCCCTGCATGTCACAGACGCCCTCGGCCGAGCGGGCACGGCCATCTCCGCCTCCGTGTTCGTGTTCGGCCTGATTCTGCTGTCAATCGGGCTGGGCCCGTTCTCGGAGACGTTGGCGGTCCTCGCCGCGCTGGCTTGGGGTGCCGTCATAGCGGCTCTGATGCTGGCCAAGGCCCGCCCCGTGCGCACATAGACTTCCCTCGCCCGACCTACTTTGTACAGTGTGTCTTAGAATCTTTTTAAGACAAGGACGCAATCAGCGGCCAACGAGAAGCGCCCCTGAAGGGGCGCGCGTGAGGGCGACATCATGAACGCTAAGGACTACATCGAGCTCGAAGGGAGATACGGGGCCCACAACTACCACCCGTTGCCGGTCGTCATATCGAAAGCGAAAGGTGTCTGGGTCTGGGACGTCGAGGGCAAGAAGTACATGGACATGCTCAGCTCATACTCGGCGATCAACCAGGGCCACCTGCACCCGAAGATAGTGAAGGCAGCGGTAGACCAGATGGGCAGGCTCTCGCTCACCTCGAGGGCGTTCTCGAACGACAGGATGGGCCCGTTCCTCAAGAAGCTGTGCGAGCTCGCGGGGCTCGAAATGGCCCTCCCGATGAACACCGGAGCGGAGGCGGTGGAGACCTCTATCAAGCTCGCCAGGAGATGGGGCCACATGAAGAAGGGCATCCCGGAGGACAGGGGCGAGATCATCGTGTGCGAGAACAACTTCCACGGCCGTACGACCACCATTATCAGCTTCTCGTCGGACCCTGACTCGAAGAAGGGGTTCGGGCCGTTCACGCCTGGCTTCGTAACCATACCCTACAACGACGTCAAAGCCTTCGAGAACGCCATCAACAAGGACACGATTGGCATCCTGGTCGAGCCGATCCAGGGTGAGGCGGGCATTAACGTGCCATCTCCTGGATACCTCAAGGAATTGAGGAGGATATGCGACGAGAAGGGCATCCTGCTGATAATCGACGAGATACAGACAGGCTTCGCTCGGACTGGAAAGATGTTCGCCTTCCAGCACGAAGGCATCAAGCCGGACATCCTGTGCGTCGGAAAGGCGCTCGGCGGGGGCCTCTACCCCGTGTCCGCCGCGGTGTCGACGAGGGAGCTCATGAGCGTGTTCAATCCAGGCTCTCATGGCAGCACCTTCGGCGGGAACCCGCTCGCGTGCGCGATTGCCGAGGCCGCTCTAGACGTGCTCGTGGAGGAGAAGCTGGACGCGAAGTCGAAGGAGATGGGCGATTACTTCGTCAAGAAGATAGAGGAGATGAGGATCAAGGACATCAAGGCCATAAGGCACAAAGGCCTCCTCATCGGCGTCGAGTTCAAGCTGGGTCCGGGCGAGACCGTGAGGCCCATCTGCGAGAAGCTGATGGCGGAGGGCGTCCTCGCGAAGGACACGCACGAGAAGACCATCAGGTTCGCGCCGCCCTTGGTAATAACCAAGGCCGAGATCGACTGGGCGATGGAACGGGTCAAGAAGGTCTTCGAGGCCTGCTGACGGGCCGTTCCAGAAGGGCGCCGCGCGCCCCCTCCGCTCGCAGCCGCGGAGGGGTCGTATGTTGCGCAACTACTTCGAGTCGGATGCGCATACCGTGTCGAGGTCGCGCAGATGCAGCAGTCGAGGAGCGGTCAAGTCCACGTCATCCGGCTAGACGACGGCGAGGACATAATCGAGTCGATACTGAAGTCGGCCAGGGATTCGAGGTCCACCATGCTCATATGCACCGGCCTTGGCATGATCACCGACTTCGAGCTCGGGTACTTCGAAAATGGGGAATACATCAGCAAATCGTTCCCCGAGCCGCATGAACTCCTGTCGGTCCAGGGCGTCATATCCGGCTACGGCGAGCACAGGGTCCACATACACGTCTCGGTCGCGGACAAGGAACACAGGGCGTTCGGCGGGCATCTCCTGAGGGGGAAGGTCTGGATGTCTAACGAGATAGGGATATTGAGGTTGGACGGCGTCCGGTCGACCCGCGAGTTGAATCTGGAGAAGAAAGTGGCGGTCCTGAACCTACAATGAGCCGGCCGATGGCGAGGGCCGAGCGCGGCTACCATGGCTCGAACCCCATGGCGGCCAAACCCCCCTCTCCCGGTTCAATCAGGGTGGTGCTGGCATATCGGCCTAGAACTCTGGTCGCCCACCGGTGGTGTAATCCTTCCTGACCCGAAGTCCCCGCATGGCCGCTGTCGAATCAGTCTTTCCCTTTCCGCCAGCGGTAGACTCCGAGGACGGTTCCTGCGGCCACGATTGTCCCCGCCACCAGGATCAGGACCCAAAGCGCGATGCCCGAGGACTCACGATAGTTGAAATCGACCGTGGTCGATGCTTCGTTTCCAGCAGCATCGGTCGCCCGGACCTCGAAGGTGTGGGCGCCATCCGTCAGGCCTGTGCCCTCCCATTGCTGCGCGGATCCCACATCCGTCCACGCGCCAGAATCGAGTCTCACTTCGAATCTGGCGATTCCTGAGACGGTGTCTGAGGCGGCCCATTCGAAAATGACATCTTCGTCGACGGAAGACCCGTTCGGAGGGGAGTTGATTGAGAGGCTCGGGGCAGTCACATCTATCTTGACCGTTGCCGACCTGATTGGCTCGACGTTGCCCGCCAGGTCCGTCGATCGAAATGACAGGATGTTGGCGCCCTCGTTCGAAAGGCGGAAATCAGACTTGTATGTCGTCCAGGTGCTGTTGTCGAGACTATACTCGGTCCTCGATACTCTGGAATTGTCGGAGGCAGAGAGTGACACATCGACGCCCGAGACATACCAGTAGTCCTGCCCGACGGTGCCATTGAGCTCGGCCCTCGTCGTTGGAGGGATGGAATCAGACATCCGGAAGACCGCGTCGGAACAGTCCTCTCCGGTGTTGAACCCATCAGAGGCCATCACCCTGATTCTGCACTTCTCCGTCGGGGCGACCCCGGTCGTGTTCCAGATGTACGAGGATGCCGTGAGGTTGTTCGCGACAGGTATCCATGTGCGCCCGTCGTCCGGGGTGTACGAGACGAGATATGACAGGTCGTCCCCGTCGAGGTCATCGGCCGTCCAGGATATCTCAGGGCTCTGGCCGATGTCGATGTCCTCCGCGCCGTTCGGGGATAGGATGTCCACGGTGGGGACCGATGTCGTGACGATGCGCTCCGCGAGCACCGCCTCCAGAGGATCGAGTATCTGGACATACCGCGTGTCAGGCAGGTTCGGGGCGTTCACCACGAAGTCGACACTATCGATTTCTTCAAGGAGGTACGATTCGTTCTCTCCGTCATCGTGTGTCAACCGAGTGAAGGATACGTTGAAGTATGTGTTGCCGAGGATGTTCCTCGACGAATCCAGCATCCTCACCAAATAGCTGCCGACCGGTCCCTGCTGAGGGATGATCTGCTCTTCAGGCACACCCAGG
This sequence comes from Thermoplasmata archaeon, assembly GCA_050178275.1. Classification (GTDB taxonomy): domain Archaea; phylum Thermoplasmatota; class Thermoplasmata; order UBA10834; family UBA10834; genus UBA9653. Next base: position 14,555 of record JBFXGF010000001.1, read on the forward strand.
GGAGTAGTGAACCAAGGGCGGGTGATGATGGCCGCCCCGCTCCTCAGTATTGAGCCGTCGATGACCACGATGGGGCCGAGGGTCGGAGGAGCGTAGACCAACTGGCTGAACAGGTTCCATTCCCAAGTCCCGTTAGGACCGCTGGAGAGTATCGTGCTCAGGTCGATGTACGACCGCTCGTGGTCCTGGTACCTCTCGTTGTCAATCCAACGAGGAGTCACTGGGACACCCGACGGTAGCCGTCCCGGGTTGCTCATCCATGTGTTGGCGCTCACACCGTACGCTCTCTCGGAAACGGACCACTTCGTCGCATCGTACACGCTAATGCCAATGTCGTGTGGGTGCCACAGGTAGTATGTATGGCCAAGTTCGTGAGCTAGGAGTGCCTCTCTCACGTCTATCCCATTCGCTGTTATGAATAGGGGAACGGGGTCTCGAGGCTCATCCAAGCAGCCGACCGCTGACCCATATGTCTCGCGTCCCCACGTGTCTCTGATCTTCTCAAATACAGCGACGACGCGATCATAGCCCAAGACCCTCGCCTCAGCTGACAGCCTCTTTGTGATGATGGCGCAGTCGGTCCACAACCTTGAATCGTAGCGTTCGTCTCTTGGAGGCGCCTCGACAATCTCCACGCCATCGTCAGCCAACGGGAAAGTGTCCAGGACTTCCCGTAGCTCCTCGTCGAGTGAGAACTCTGGGGGTTCACGGTCCCACAACGCACTAGAGGAACAGTAGATCGGGACCACAAGGATGCGCAGGTCGTGCGAAACCCACGCGTCGATGGGCGAATCCGTGGTCATCTGATTGTTCGTCTCGTCAGTCTCGACCACCGAGTTATCGGGGTCGACCCAGGCAATCACGCTGGAGTCAAGGCCTGGCTCTGTCCACATGAATGTCGCGGGCTCCGAAGTCCAAGGCAGGGGGTGGGATGTGCAGTTTCCACCAGGCACATACACCGTGTTGACGCCCGGGGCCAGGGGGATCCCGCGCCTATCCGGCCCGGTCTCGACATACGATGAGGATCCGTGGTTATAGGTCACGCTGATGTTCGCGTATACCTCCTCGTCGAACGCGTTGATGACCGTCACGCAGAGTGCCGCGGACTTGTTCACCACCACGCCCCTCGGTTCCGGGACGACCTGGACGACGACCACGGAGGTGACGTAGAGATCCTCGGTGGAGGCGGCGTTTACGGGTGATAGCGCGGTGGGGATTAGAAGGGCAATCACAATCGCAGGGACGACGAACCTCGAACCGAGCCTCATGCATATCCTGCCCATGATTGGCCTGTAGCCCTATAACCCATACGGGGAGGGGGCGAGTGGGTATGCGGCGGTCGAATCCGTGCTCCAAGTGGCCTTCGACTCAAAGCGAGGGACACCCAGCTAGCTACGCATGAGAGTGCGGCTGCCGGGATTCGAACCCGGGCTTGAAGCTTGGGAAGCTTCAGTCCTAACCACTAGACTACAGCCGCTCTGAGCTCACTTGACCGTTTCGAGCTGGCTGATTATGTTCCAGATGAGCGTCCGCCCGTGCAGCGGTATGTTCGGGTCGTTGGCCAGCTCGTCGAGTATCATGATCGCACTGGCGCTCCTGATGTCGAGCGCCTCCTGCTTCTGGGAGAGGCGCTCCTTGGCCTGGGTCGCGCCGCGCCTGATGTTCCTCGGAACGGAGTTGTCGTCCGCCAGCTGGTCCAGAACCTCCATTATCTGCCTTAGCCTTGTTTCCATGTCCATCAGAGACCACCTCGCCGACACATCGTTCGAATCATGACCGGGAGAGGCTCACTCCTTGGTCTCCTCTTCCGGCTCCCTGATCTTCCCGCGCTCCTTGAATGTCGTCACGACCATGAAGGTCTTCGTCTCCTTCACGCCCTCGATGCTCGCGACGTCGTCGACTATGAACTTCTTCAGGGACGCGTAGTTCGGGAACCTGGTCTTGGCGATGATGTCCGTGTCGCCGGTGACGAGGAACACATCCTCCACGTAATCGAACCCCGCGATCTTCTGCGCCACCACGTCCGAGCCTTTCGTGTCTATCTTGAAGCTCACCAACGCGGCGACCTGGTCCTCGCCGTAGTACGATGATATGATCTCCTCGTACTCCTTCTTGTCCTTCTCTTCCATTCAAGCGCCCCCTATCGGTCCACCTCGGCCTGTGGTGCCCGCGCCCGGCGCTCCGGGGTCGAACTCGGCTCTGGCGAACCGGCTACTCCCTACAGTGCCCTTGCGTAGAATGTCACAGGCGCGCGCCCTCGAACTCCTCTTGGAGGTCTATGATGACCTGCTCCAATATCTCTTCCAAGGAGGCGCTCCTGTACTCTCTCATGCCGCCCAGGTCGCTCTGCACTCTGGCCACGTACGCGGCGTTGCTCTTCAGAAACTCAACGTTGCACAAGGGCTCTTCCATCCGTGTTCACCCCATCTGGCCCTGGGCACCACCCGAGGCCATGGATTGCACGCTGGCGCGCTATACGTGCACTATTATTTAGTACTTTCTTATGCGACTTCGAGCCCCAGGGGCAGGCCAGCTACCTAGGTCCATGGTATGACAAAACTAGTCACGGGATTGCCCCGTCCCACTGGGTCGATGCCCAATAGCGTCCATCGCGTCCGACTAGGTTTTATATATCGTCCCCGCCGTTCCAAACAATCCGATGAACTCGGCTGGCCAGCTCCTGATTATCATTATAGGCTGATTCATGCCACCATTGCCGAGTTTGTGATAGAACCCTTTTGGAGGAGTCTGTTGCGATGAGGAGGTACTACCGAGAACCCGCCGGGGAGACCCCGCCTCGGATCGAGGCGGAGGTCTTGGCGCTCTGGGGAGAGGAGGGCATCCTCTCCAAGGTCAAGGAGCGTATGCGGGGCGGGGCCCCCCTCGTCTTCTGCGAGGGCCCCCCGACGGCGAACCGCCCGCCACACATGGGCGACGCCCTCACGCGCGCGGTCAAGGACGCGTTCCTCAGGTATCATATCATGAACGGCCGGATGATCGTCCCCTACATCGCCGGCTGGGACTGCCACGGGCTGCCGGTCGAGCTCGAGGCCGAGAGGAGCCTCGGGATCGACAGCAAGGCTGAGATAGAGTCCTACGGCGTGGACAGGTTCAACGCGTTGTGCCGCGAGCGGGTCGTGCGCTACAAGGCCGATTGGGAGGAGATGAGCCGTCGTGTGGGCTACGGGATCGACTACGAGGACGCCTACCTGACGATGTCGAACGAGTACGTCGAGAGCGTCTGGTGGTCCCTGAAGCAGTTGCACTCGAAGGGGTTGCTGTCAAGGTCATCACAAGTCGTGCCTTACTGCCCGAGGTGCGGCACATCCCTCAGCACGCACGAGGTCGCCCTAGGTTTCAAGGAGTCCGAGGTCAGATGGACCCTGGTCAGGTTCAGGATCCCCTCCATCGACGCGTCCGCCCTCGTATACACGGAGTCCCCGTGGACGTTGGCCGCGAACGCGCTGTTGGCTGTCGACCCGTCGAAGCGGTACTCGGTGTTCGAGTCGTCGGGCGAGAAGTTCCTGGTGGCCGATGAGAAGGCCGAGCTCTTGGGTCCGGCCAGGAAACCCCTGAGGACGATGCCTGGTTCGGAGCTCGTGGGCCTGTCCTACGAGCCGCCGCTCAAGTATCACGAATTCAACGGTCACGCCTTCAGGATCGTCTCGTCCACGGAGGTCACCAAGGAGGAAGGCACGGGTATCATGCACGTGTCCCCGCCGTACGCGTCCGCGGACCACGGCATAGGTGTGGTCGAGGGCGTCGGCCTGTTCGACCCGGTGGATGACACTGGCAGGTTCACGGACGCCGTTCCGGACCTCGCGGGCAAGTTCGTGCACGACGCCTCGTCGGACGTGGTGCGGATGCTGGAGGCGAACGGCCTGCTCTTCAAGTGGGGCCTGACGAAGCGCTCGAGCCCATTCTGCTGGCGGTGCCGCACGCCCCTGTTGTACAGGCTCACGGACGCGTGGTCCGTGCACGTGTCGGCCGCGAAGGCGCGCATGTCCCAGCTCAACTCAGGCGTCAGGTGGGTCCCGGAGGACTACAGGGACGGCAGATTCGGCGACTTCCTCGAGGACGCGAAGGACTGGTCGGTCAGCAGGAGCAGGTACTGGGGAACGCCGCTGCCAGTCTGGCGGTGCGGTTCCGGGCACGAGGTCTGCGTCGGCAGTCTCGAGGAGATGTCGAGGATGTCTACCGCCCCCCTCCCGGCGTCGCTCGACCTCCACAGGCCACATATCGACGCCGTCAGGCTGCGCTGCCCTGAGTGCGGGGGCGAAATGACCAGGGAGCCCTACGTCCTGGATTGCTGGTACGACTCCGGTTGCGCCCCGTTCGCCCAATATCACTATCCTTTCGAGAACATGGCGGAGTTCGAGACCCACAGGTCCGTGGACTTCATCACGGAGTCGGCGGACCAGACCAGGGGCTGGTTCTACACGCAGCACGTGGTCAGCACCCTCCTGTTCGACGCCCCCGCGTTCAAGTCCGTGCTCGTGCTAGGGGACCTCCTTGACGAGAAGGGCCAGGTCATTAGGTCTTCGGCCGGGAACACGGTCCCGCCGGGCGAGGTGTTCTCGTCGGTGGGCGCTGACGCGGCGAGGTTGTACTTGCTGGGCTCCGAGGTGTGGCAGCCCGTCAGGTTCTCCATGGACGACGTGAGGAAGGCCATGTTCGGCACGTTCACCACCGTCCTGAACCTTTACGCCTTCTACTCGTCGAACGCGAACGCATACGGCTACACCGGCCAGAAGGCCAAAGGGCGGACCCACGACCTCGACCGGTGGATCATATCGAGGCTCAACTCCACGGTGAGGGATGTCAGGGCGGGTTTCGACGCGCTCGAGGTCCAGTCCGCCGTGCACGCGGTCATCCGGTTCATCGACGACCTCAGCGGCTGGTACGTGCGCAGGTCCAGGAGGCGGTTCTGGGTCGAGAGCGACCCGGAGGACAGGTTCTCCGCCCACGCGACGCTCAACGAGTGCCTCACGACCCTGTCGCTGCTGATGGCCCCGGCCGCGCCGTTCTTCTCGGACTGGTTATACAGGTGCCTCAAGGGTCCGAAAGAGTCCGTGCACCTCGAGGATTTCCCAGCCGCCGACGAGTCCCAGATAGACCCGTCCCTCGAGTCGCAGATGGCGCTGGTCAGGCAGGCCGTCGAGGCCGGGAGGACCGCGAGGCAGGGAGCCAACATCAAGCTCAGGCAGCCGCTCGACAAGGCGGTCATCGCGGCCGGCAGGGACGGCGTCTGGGTCCTCCGGAGGTATGAGAAGATGCTCTCCGAGGAGCTCAATGTCAAGCAGGTCGAGTGCATCGAGTCGAGGGAGAGCATGATGGAGTTCACCGTCTCCCCGAACCTCAGGACGATCGGGCCGAAGTACAAGGAGACCGCGGCGGAGGTGTCGCGCATGCTGGGTCAGGTAGACGGGAACGAGCTCGTGAGACACCTCAGGTCGGTCGGACGGGTGAGGCTCGGCGGGTTCGACCTGTACGAGGAGGACGTGGTCGTGTCCGAGCGGCAGAAGGGCGGATATGCCCACGCGAGCGCCGGCGATGTCCATGTTTACATGTCGCTCGCGGTCGATAAGAAGCTCAGGATCGAGGGTCTCGCGAGAGAGGTCATCAGACGCATCCAGCATATGCGCAAGGAGCAGGGGCTGCAGTTCGAGGACGAGATAGAGGTCGGTTACGACGCGCACCCGGACATCGAGGCGGCCATCGCGTCGTACAGGCCTCACATAGCCAACGAGACGCATGCCCGCTCGGTGGAGAAGGCGCCCAGCGAGGAGGGCGCCAAGAGCTGGACCGTGGACAAGATGCCGCTCGAGCTGACGGTCAGGAAGGCCGGACGCTGACCTTGCGCCTCTTCGACGGCAGGACCTTCTCCATCACATACGCGTGCCTGCCGGCGCCGTAGTAGTCCCTCATGACCACCCTCAGGGTGTAGCCCTGCTTGAGGTACAGCGCTATAGCGGGCTCGTTGCTGACATCCACCTCGAGCCCGAAGGTCCTCGCGCCCATGCCCTCCAAGGACTTCTCAGCCTCGCGCAGCATCGACGTGCCCACGCCCTCTCTCCTCCGGCCCTCGAGGACCGCCATCGACGCTATCCTTCCTTCGGCTCTGCTCTTCGAGCAGAGGCACAGGACCGCCCCTATCACGCGCCCACCGTCGTCGGCGACCAGGGCGAACGCGTCGTCCCTCAGCAGGAAGGCCTTCATGGTGTCCTCTGAGAACTTCTCGGCCCCGAAGCATTCCTGCTCGAGCCGCATCAGGCCCTCGAGGTCATCCATGGCGCCTTCCCTGACATCCACGGCACGTGGTACCATCCAGCCACGATAAGTCCATTGCGGCCCGCGTCCGAAGGGCTTATATTCGGATTGGGGCTTCAGCATCTGGATGGTCGTGATAAAGGACGCCCTCTCGAAGGACATGGTCGGAAAGCCCGTCCAGTTGAGGGGCTGGATATACCGGACCCGGAGCAGCGGGGGCATCGTGTTCGCCGTGCTCAGGGACTCGACTGGCATAGTCCAGGTCACTGTGAAGAAGGGCTCGGTGCCCGAACCGGACTTCATCGCCGCCACGAACTCAGGCATCGAGTCATCCGTCATCATAGATGGCACGGTCGCGGAGGACGCCCGCGCCCCCGGGGGGTACGAGGTGCGCGCGACCAAGTTCACGGTCGTCGGCCCCACGGAACCGTTCCCCATCACGGAGTACCAGAGCACCGAGCTCCTGCTCGACCTGCGGCACCTGTGGATACGGTCCAGGGAGCAGACCGCGGCGATGCGGATCAAGGACGCCCTGCTGCGGGGGGCGAGGCAGTGGTTCCACGAGAACGACTACGTCGAGGTGACCCCACCCATCATCACGGGCGTCGCCGCCGAGGACAGCACCCAGCTCTTCCAGATCAAGTACTTCGACAGGATCGCATACCTGTCCCAGAGCGCCCAGTTCTACCTCGAGTCGCTCATCTACTCCTGCGACAAGGTGTTCTCCCTCACGCCCTCGTTCAGGGCCGAGAAGTCGAGGACGCCCAGGCACCTGGCCGAGTTCTGGCACCTCGAGATGGAGGCCGCCTGGGTCGACAACCTCGGTAACATGAAGGTCCAGGAGGAGCTCGTGACCGCGATGCTGCACAAGGCCGCGGCCGACTGTCGGGCCGAGCTCGAGCTGTTCAAGCGGGACCCGGAGACGCTGAGGAGCATCGCGCCGCCGTTCGACAGGGTCCAATACGGCGAGGCCATCGACCGGCTCCAGGCGAAGGGGTTGGATGTCAGCTGGGGAGCCGACTTCGGAGCAGTCGAGGAGCGCGAGCTGACCAAGGACAGCGGGATGCCGATGTTCGTGGTCAACTACCCGAAGGAGCTCAAGCCGTTCTACATGAAGGAGAACCCGGACGACCCCAGGACGTACAAGAACACCGACCTCCTGGCGCCAGAGGGCTTCGGCGAGATTATCGGCGGGAGCGAGAGGGAGACGGACAACGCCCTCATAATCGAGCGGATCAAGGAGAAGGGCGAGGACCTGGACAAGTACTCGTGGTATCTCGACCTGAGGAGGTACGGCTCGGTGCCTCACTCCGGGTTCGGCCTGGGCGTCGAGAGGTTCGTGACATGGGTCTGCAAGATGGACCACATAAGGGACGCGATACCGTACCCGAGGACCGTGTCCCGCGTGTTCCCCTAGGCGCCAGACATCCGCGAGCAGTACTCGGCGTATATCTCGGCCGCCTTCGCGACGTCCGCCACGCGTATCTGCTCGTCCGGTATGTGGCACCCCGCTGAGTCCCCGGGGCCGCACACCATCAGCTTCTTGTTGACTCCCTTGAACATGACCATCTCGGTCGCGTAGGGCACCGACACGACCTTCGCCCCGGGGCCGACGACATCCAGCATGACCTTGACCGCCTCTATGTCCGGCTCCGTCCCGACCGGGTCAAGCTCGTGCAGGACCTTCACCTCGTAGCCCTTGCCGCCCGCCTTCTCCCTGACGAGCTCGAGCACCGCCTGCGCGCTCATGTGCGGCGGGTATCGGACATCGACCTCGGCGACGCACTCGTCGGGGATGACGTTCATCGCCGTCCCGCCATGGATGGTGTCCACGCACAGGGTCATCTGCTCCATGGGGTCCTCGGGCGGCCGGTACACGTCCTCCAGCTTCGATAGCACCGAGACCATCTTCGCGATGGCGTTCTCGCCCGTGTGGGGCATGCTCGCGTGCGCGGCCTTGCCCTTGGTCGTGATGGAGAACTGCACCAGCCCCTTCTCCCTCACGACTATGTCGAACTCGGTCGCCTCCGTGACCACCACGGCCGGCGCGCTCAGGAACGCGGGGTCCTTGGACGCCGAGGCGGCGCCGGCCATCGAGGTCTCCTCGTCCGTCGTGAGGCACAGGGCGACCGGTACGCCGGCCGCGACCAGCTTCTCGGCCGCGAGCAGCATGGCTGCGCACCCGCCCTTCATGTCGTTCGTGCCCCGCCCGTACATGACGCCGTCGACGATCTCCCCCTGCCCCCGGGTCCAGCCAGTGCCTATGGGCACGGTGTCCAGGTGCCCCGAGAGAATGACCCCGCCCTTGCCGTACTCGCCTACGAACGCGGGGTAGTCTTTGGAGCCGTACCTGCGCACGTCCATGCCCAGTCCCTCCATGAACCTGCAGACGTAGTCGGTTATTGGCCCCATAGGGTCCGTGTCCTGCGATCTCATGAGCACGAGCTCTGTCAGCACGGTCTTCGCGTCGGACATCGTGGTCACCGCGCCTTTGAGTCCCTGGCCAGCCTCTCGGATATCAGCACGACGAGCTTGGACAGGTTCGCGAGGTCCTTCATGCTGGCGCACTCGGTCGGCGAGTGGGTATACCTCATCGGGATGCCCAGGGGCATCATGAGCGCCCCGAAGTCCTGCATCGCGGCGCCGTCCGTCGAGCCGCCCCCGGTCCCGTACTGGAGTGGCAGCTTCCCCGCCTTCGCCACGCCCTCGATGAGCTTCCTCAGCTTGGGCGACGCGACCGCCCCGTGGTCGAACATGCGCAGCGCGGGCCCCGAGCCGAGCATGACCTTCTCGTAGGTCTCCCCCTGGCCGGGCCCGTCCGTCGTGGTCATCGTGTCTATCGCGAAAACGTAGTCCGGGGTCATCCTGAAGCCGATGACCCTCGCGCCCTTCAGGCCGATCTCCTCCTGCACGCTCCAGACGAACACCAGCCGCAGCGGGAGCTTCTTCTTCCTCAGCCGGTCGAGCGCGTCCAGGAGGACCGCGCAGCCCGCCCTGTTGTCCACGCCCCTGGCGCATACGATGTCCCCCATGAACGTGACATCCTTCTTGAATACCATCGGGTCGAGCACTCGCACGCCCAGCCTCTCCGTCTCGGCCCTGGACCTGGTGCCGACGTCGACCCTGACCTCCTCCCATCCGACGACCTTCTTCCGGTCGTCGCTCTCGGTCATCAGGTGCGGCGGCTTCAGGCCCAGCACGCCGGTCACCTTCCCCTTGGAGGTCTTTATCTCCACGACCCGGCCCACGAGCGTCCGGTCGTCTATGCCGCCGACCTTGCGTATCCTGAGGGAGCCGTCCTGCTCCATCTTGCTCACTATCAGGCCCAGCTCGTCCATGTGGGCTATCAACACCACCTTCGGGCCCTTGTCCCCGACGGTCACGCTG
>JBFXGF010000002.1:0-17654 GCA_050178275.1 Thermoplasmata archaeon
GTGTCGACAGTAGCATCGTTGACGAGCTCCGCCTTGCCTGTCTTGGCCACATGTCCCGTGATCCCCTCGCCCACTGGGAACGTCTCCGACATCACCTGGTCGGAGTAGGACCCCCGCGCGTGCGCCGGGACCAGCAGGCCTTTCCCGTGGTCGATCCTGTAGAACGTGAGGGAGTCGTACCAGACGACCTCCCTAAGCTTGTCGGCGATGTACTCGTAAGTGGCCCCTATCTCTATCTGCCTCTGCATCGACAGCGCGACATCGAGCAGGGCCAGCTGCGACCTCACACGCTGGTTCAAGGAGGTCATCAGGTTCGATGTCTCGAGGGCTATGGCCGCGTGGTCCGCCAGCGAGGACAGGAATATCGAGTCGTTCCTCGTGAACTTGCCGTCCCCGAGCCTGTTGTAGACATTGACCACGCCGATGCCGCGCCCCTCGATTATCAGCGGCGCGGACACCATGGACTTGATGTTGAATATCTCCGCGTCCCGCGGACGCGAGTCGGGGTCCGCCCCGTAGTCGTTCACGACCTCCGCCTTCAGCCTGGACAGGGCGCGCCCGGTCACGCCCTTCGCCGCGCTGAAGTCCAGCTTGTCCAAGATGGCCCGGTCGACGTTGTAGGACGCGACCCATACGAGCCTGTTCGTCACCTCCTCCCTGAGGCCGACCAGCGCCTTCTCGCCCTTCAGCAATGACGCGGCGTCCCTAGCCACCTGGTCCAGGATGACGCTCGGCTCCTGCCTGAAGGATATCTGCTTGCTTATCCGGTCCAGGACGGTCAGCGCGTGTTCCCGCTCCTTGGACTCAGTGAACGTGCGCGCGTTCACGATCGCCGTCGCCAGGATGTCCGTGAGCATCTCCAAGAGCGTCACGTCGTTCCTGGTGAACGCGTCCTTGGCCTCGCTCTGAACATCCAGCACGCCGACCAGGTCGCCCCTGAACAGGATCGGTATCGCCAGCTCCGACTTGGTCGTGCGAATGCCCTTGATCACGTATCTCGGGTCCGCGTCCACATCACCCGTCACCAAGGTCTCGGAGAAGAACGCCGCGTGTCCTATGATCCCCTCCTTGAGCTTCAGCCTCATGTCCCTCGGGATCTCGTTCATCCTGGCCCCGTGGCCCGCCTTGAAATGGAGCTCTCCCCGCTCCTTGTCCATGGCCATTATGACCACGTGCTGGTAGCCGAACCCGGCGGCGATCGACTTGGTGAACTCCCCCATGAGCTCGTCCGGGTCGAGTATGGATGTGACCACTCGGCTGATCTTGTTTATCGTCGTCAGCTGGCTCACCCTCCTGGCGAGCTCCGCGGTCCTGGCCTCCATCTTCTTCTCGAGCTGCGTCCTGTACTTCTCGAGCTCGACCTTCTCGGACTTCTCCCTGGTCACGTTCCTCAGGACACCCACGACGCCAAGCGGACGACCGTGCACGTCCATGACGGGGCTGGTGTCGACATGCACGATGGCAGGCGAGTCGCCGTTGACGGTGAAAGTGATGTCCCCTGACCAGCCTCCCTCGAGCGACTCCTTGAACGCGTGGGTGAAGTCGAAACTCGCGGGGAGCGCGGAACCGTTGGGGGACGCGGTCCCCACCGCCTTCTCCCTGGCGATCCCGGTGAGTGACTCGAAGGCCTTGTTCACGTAGACCAGGTTGCCGTTGGCGTCGAAGACCATCACGGCCTCGGACATCTGGTCCATGGAGGAGTAGAGGTTCGTGAGGAACTCCTCCTTGGAGACCGACTCCGTGATGTCCCTCTCGAACGAGAAGTAGTACTTCTCCCCAGTCTCCTCGTCCTCGTGCCTGGTGACCGTTATCTCCCAAGTCGTCCCGTCCGCGGCCCTCGCGGTCCTGATGAATGGGAACGCGGAGTCCTCCAGGCCGCGCGCGACCGGGCAGTTCCTGCAGAAGTCTTCGGACGCCAGCGGCGTCTCGAAGCATTTCTTGCCGACAAGGTTGCCGAACTCCTCCCTGAGCGCGGGGCCGATGTATACGATCGTCCTGTCCTCCCGGACGACAGTGGTACTATACGGGAGCATGTCAAGAAGCAAGAGCCTCTGCTCCAGCGAGCCTGCGGGCTTGTGATCTCTTAGAGGCTGGGCTGATGTCCTCGTGATCGTAGTCTCACCCTCGCTGGGCTGTCGACATCCGACTCATAGCGAGCGGTCACCAATAAACGTTTCGAAAGGACTGTCGTCCCTGCGCTCCCGCCAGCGCTCCAGGTGCCAGCGCCGCGCGGCGATGGGGCTCCGGCGGGCGCTCGACCCCATACCTTTAACTAGGAAATCCACGATGGAACCACGATGGCGACCCAGGGACAGACAGACTACGAAGCTCTCTTGGCAAGGGCCAAGAAGAAGCTGCCTCAGAAACTGGAGTCGCACGACCGTTTCAAGGTCCCCGACCCCGATGTGATGGTCGAGGGCAAGACGACGGTGATACGCAACTTCGCGGACATCGCCGACACCCTGAGGCGCGAGCCTGAGCACCTTCTAGGGTTCCTGCTGAGAGAACTCGGCACCGCCGGCACGATGGACGGCCCGAGGGTCGTCTTCAAGGGCAAGGTCGGCACCTCCCAGATCGTCGACAGGATAGGGAACTACGTCGACGAGTTCGTGCTATGCTCCGAATGCGAGAGCCATGACACGCACATGGTCAAGGAGGGGAGGATATCGGTCCTGCACTGCGAGACATGCGGGGCCCACAGGCCCATGCACGTGAGGAAGCCGATCAAGGCCGAGGAACAGAAGGCCATCGAGGCCGGCAAGACCTACGACCTGTTCATCCAGGATGTCGGCAAGAAGGGCGACGGAATCGCCCGCAAAGCCGAGTTCGTCATCTACATCCCGGGCACCGCAAAGGGCACCCAGGTGAAGGCGAGGATCGAGAAGGTCTCGGGCACGGTCGCCTTCGGCGTGCGGGTGTGACCTCCCGGCTCAAGGCAGGGATATCCTGCCTCTCACGGACTGCCTCGCGGACCCGCCTACCTCGACCTTCCGCACGGACGAGCCTTTCTTCTCGACGCGGACCAGCACCCTCGACGGCCGGCCCATGAAGTGGCCCTGTTCTATCACGATACGCTCCGCCATCTCCCTCGGTATCAGGTCGTGCTCCACCAGGTAGGCCGCGAGCGCGCCCGCGGGCATGCCGGACGCTGGGTCCTCGTGGAACTCCGGGGACGGCAGGTAGCACCTGGAATGAAGGGTCGCGGATTCGTCAAGGCCTCCCCATGTGTACGCCACGGCAGCGCCGACCTCGAGTTCCTTGAACAGCTGGAGCAGCTCCTCCTGCCTCGGGGACACGCGCCTGAGAGCGTCCATGGAACGCATCGGGACCAACAATGTCGGCAAGCCCGTGGACACCTTCGACATGGGGAACTCCTTGTGGAAGATGGACTCCGCCCCCACTCCCAGGGCGCTCGCCACCTCAGTGACCTCTTCCACGCGGGAGTATAACGGCCTCTTCTGGGCCATCCAGACCACCTTCGCGCCGTCCTGCCTCTGCTCCACGGAGAAGGGCAGCACCCCGAGAGGAGTCTCCGCCCTGTGCCTTCCGCCCAGGACCGACCCGAACGCGTTCTGCTCGGCCAGAGCCCAGAGCGCCCCGATCGTGCAGTGACCGCTGATCGGCTCCTCGACGTCACCTGAGAAGTACCTGAGCCTCACATCGGCCTTCCTCGACTTCAGAACGAAGGCGGTCTCGGGCCCCCCGAGCTCGCTCGCGATCCGCTGCATGAGCGTCTCGTCGAGCGAATCCGCGCCGAGGACGACCCATGCGGGGTTGCCCGCGTACAGGTCGCCCGTAAAGACGTCCAGCTTCAGCACGTCCAGTTCTGCCACGGCTGAGAAAACGCGCTCCTCGCTATATGGATGTTGCCCAATCCCGCCCGGGCTACACAAAGTATTTCTAAGCAAGCCCTGAATAGCGGGACCAGATGGACGCATCGGTCAAGGCGGTCGTGGTAATGGCCGTGATATTCGCCGTCTCGCAGCTCGGCGCCCTCGCCTTGGTGCACTCGGCCCTCGGGGAGGAACACCAGGCGTTCGAGGACCCGAACGACCCGATGATACCCGTATACTACATCATCTCGATTGTCGTGTTCACGTTCGCCATACTGTACATAATCAAGAAGAAACGCGAGAACATCGTCAAGTTCGTCTTCATCGGGGCGGTCGGATTCACGATATTCTACGTGATACTGATCGTCGCCTCGCTGTTCGACACCGGTATCATCGCGCTGCTGGCATCCATAGGGCTGACGGCGGTGCTCCTGTACTACCTTGTCAAGAAGCCCGAGTGGTATGTCGTCGACGCGACGGGCATACTAGTCGCCGTCGGGGTCATAGGCATACTGGGCATATCCCTGAGCATACTCCCGGTCCTGGTCCTCCTCATAGCGCTCGCGGCCTACGACGCGATATCGGTCTACGGCACGAAGCACATGGTCGCGCTCGCGGACGGGGTCACGCAGATGAGACTGCCGATACTGCTCGTGATACCCAAGAGGAGAGGATACTCGTACCTCGACCAGAAGCCTCTGAGAGAGCAGCTGGACGAGGGGGACGAGCGCGAGGCGATGTTCATGGGCCTCGGGGACGTGATCATCCCGGGCGTACTGGTGGCCTCCGCGTTCTACTACCTCTCCACCGACTCGTTCATGGGCGTCCCCGGGAACCTCGTCGTGGCCCTGGGAGCCCTCGTGGGCGGCCTCGTCGGCTTCTCTGTCCTGATGAGGTACGTGCTGAAGGGGAACCCGCAGGCCGGCCTCCCGCTGCTGAACGGCGGCACCGTGCTCGGGTACGTCGCCGCTTACATCATAGTCTTCCAGGACCTGAGCCTGGGAATCTCGCTCCCGTGGTGATAATCGATGGCGTTGTTGTTGGTGTGCTCAGACCTGCATGGCTCCGAGGAGGCCCTCGGGGTCCTGCGCAAGGCGGAGAGGGAGACGAGACCGGACGCCGTCATCGCCTGCGGGGACTTCACGACCTACGGCTCCGCGGACTACATGCGGAGGGTGCTGGACAATTTCGAGGCGGACCTCCTGGGGGTGCCCGGGAACTGCGACACCGACGAGATGCTCCGGATGCTCGAGGACTCCGGAGGGAGCTTGCACGCCAAACGCGTGCGCAAGGCCGGTCACGATCTCTTCGGGTTCGGAGGAGGACTACCCTCATCCATGCACATGCCTTTCGAGGTCGAGGAGGACGACATGGTCGCGGGGCTCAGGTCCGTCGCCGCGCGAGAGGGCGTGATGGTCACGCACACCCCCCCGAAGGGCGCCAACGACCTCAACAGGTCCGGGAGACACTTGGGCTCGGAGGGGGTCATGGGAGTGGTCCAGGAATTCAGGCCGAGGTTGGTCTTGTCCGGGCACATCCACGAGGCGCGGGGCGAACTCACGAAGGACGGGACCCTGTTCGTCAACCCCGGGCCCGCCCGAGAAGGGCGCTACGCGACCATCGAGCTGGGCCAGACGCTCGAGGCGCGGCTGTTCTGAGGCCATGGGGAACCCGGACGCTCCTCAACAACGTTTTAATACCCCTCCCTCTTTCCCATGTCCCGAGAGGTTACAGATGGCCATTTGGCAGGGAAGGCCCAAGCGCAAGGTCACAGGCGGCAGGATTCGGCTGGCCCGCAAGAAGAGGAAGTTCGAGGTCGGCAGGGAGAAGCAGTTCACCCACCTGGGCGCGCGGAAGGTCAAGATCTACAGGACGAAGGGCGCCAACAGGAAGGCACGCCTCCTCCTGGCGGATATGGCGAACGTCGTCGACCCCTCGACCAAGACCGTCAAGAGGGTCAAGATCCTCACTGTCAAATCCAACCCTTCCAACCCGAACTACGTCCAGCGCAACATCATGACCAAGGGTGCGACGGTCATGACCGAGCTCGGGGAGGCCGTCATCACCTCGAGGTGTGGCCAGGACGGCGTCATCAACGCCACGCTCATGAAGCCCCAGTGAGGCGCCCTCTCACGCGGCCGGGGATATCATCGCTCACGACGAGCGCGTTATGTTCATTCCCCTGGCCCTGACCGTCGGCAGATGGGATGGTGGCGCGACCTCGTCCCACCAATATACCTCCTCCCGGGCCTTCGAGAGCGCGTCTATGTTCTTCCATAGTGAGAGCATGTTGTCGCTCACCCTGATGTTCTTGACCGCGCCCACGATCCGCCCGTCCTCTATCTTGAGCAACGCGTCACGTGGTATGGTGGAGAAGTCCCCCATCGAGTAGCTCTGGAACCTCGTGTACCAGGCGTTGTTGAGGTACAGGCCGTCCTTGGTATCGGCTATCATCTCCTCGACGCTCCAGTCACCAGGCTCCACGACCGGGTGGAAAGGTATCGGCACCCCGGGCTGGTCGAGGCCGAGCGGGGCGAACGGGCCGGCGTTCCCGGTCGTCCTCGTCTTGAACCTCTTGGCGGTGGATGTGTCGTGGAGGTAGGTCTTCAGGACCCCTTTGTCTATCACGACCGTCCTCTTCGTGGGCACGCCCTCATGGTCGAACGCCCTCTGGGAGGTCGACGGGATGGTCGGGTCGTCGGCCATGGTGACCTCGCTCGACGCGACCTTCTTGCCGATCTTCTTCGCGAACATGGACATGCCTACCTCGACGTAGAACGCGCTCAGCATGTGCGTCGTCGAGTTGATCAGCTCCCCGAGGAACATCGGTTCCAGGATGATGTCCATCTTCCCCTCGTCCCCCTGGACAGGGTCCTTCGCCAGGAACGCCATCTGGCCGGCCCGCGAGCCTGTCGCGCGCGCGTCCAGGCCCGAGAGCTTGTGCGTGCAGCACAGCGCGTGCCCCGAGGCCTCCGGCTGCGAGAAGGCCCTGACCGATAGCTCCAGGGCCGCTCCCTCGTCCTCCGCCCGCGCGCCCCCGGACGAGGCGATCCCCGCCCTCAGGTGCCTCACGAACAGCGTCCCCCCGACGTCCATGGCGCCCTCGCGGGCCGCCGCGGATATGGCGTCGTGGACGTGCTTGGTCGGAGAGCGCATGGCGACTATCCTGGGGTCGGCCCTGCCCCTCTTGTACTTGAACCTCCCGGAAGCGATGCCCGTGTACTCCGAGTTCTCGGGCGACATCTTGGCGCCCTTGACTAGCGCCTCGACCGACGCCTTGGCCGAGCCCATGTCCAGGAGGTCGGTGGACAGCGTCCTCTTCCCGACCGCGACGAACACGTGGGCGTGCGTGAGGCTCCACCAGTTCGACGCGTCGATGCGGCTGTTCGAGTACCTCACCTGGTTCGTCCTGTGGTCGAAGACCTCGACCACCACGTCGTCCGCGCCCGCGTCCCGGGCCTGCTCCATGATCTCCTCCGCCGTATCCTTCAGCCCGCTCATTTCAAGGACACCCCCCTCAGCCTCATCATGGGACCGCCGGTGAACACCGCCGCGCTCTGCATCGGGTCGCCTTTGCCGCACTCAGCGGCGTAGTGCTTCACGGTCTTGGACACCGCGTCCACCGAGCCCCAGAACCCCGGGGTGGTGATCTCCAGAGCGCACCTCTTCGCGGGCAGGCCCAGCTCCCCGTCCTCGATGAAGTACGCCTCCCTTGACACGTATTTCTGGTTGTACCTCTTGTCGTCGATGTTCCACTCCGTGAAGGAGTGCATCAGTACGCCCTCCTTGACGGCGCCGAATATCTCGTCGTCCTCGAAGTCCCCGGCCGCCACGTGGGTGTTGGCCATCCTCACGATCGGCTCCTTGAGGTACGTCTCCGACCTCGAGGAGGCGTTGCTCTGGCAGCCCAGGGTCGCGGCCGTCTCCCTGTTCGTGAGGAACTCGTGCATCAGGCCCTCCTTGTAGAGGTGCCTCGGCCTCGCCCTCACGCCCTCCTGGTCGTAGGCGTAGTACCCGTAAGACCCCGGTATGGTCGGGTCGTCCACGACCGTCGCGTACTCGGAGCCTATCCTGAAATTGATCATCTCCGGCGTCACGAAGGACTTGCCCGCCTGGGACATCTCCCTGCCCAGTATGCGGTCAGCCTCCATCGGGTGGCCGCACGACTCGTGCGCCGCGATGCCCGCGACCTCGGGGCCGCAGACCAGGTCGTACTTGCCCGGCTTCACGGCCTTGCCCTTCTCTATGACCTTCTTGAGCATCCGGACCTCGTCCACGAGCGTCTTCTCGAGGTCCCAGCCCTCCGTGAGCTCCCAGCCACCGGTGCCCCCGAACTCCCTCATCGACTGCTCGCTCTCGCCCTTCGATGTGACCACAAGGGACGAGTCGACCCTCACCCTCGGCAGCCTGGAGGATATGCGGGAGCCGTCGGAGTTCGCGAAGCGACCATGCATCTCGACGGTCCTGACCTCGAAGAACCTGCCCTCGACCTTGACCTTGGACTTCGCGACCGCGGAGTCGACGCCCTTCAGGAAATCCGCCTGCTCCTCGATCGTCACGTCCGCGAGGGGCCTGTCCTGCCGGACCTCCCAGCTGGTCCTCACGGGCGGCTCGGAGGACATCTCGACACGTTGCTTGAGCCGCACGTTCCTCGCCAGCATGTACGCGCGCTTGGCGAGCTCCGTGCCCACGGCCTTGGACATACCGTTCGAGCTGGCGAAGCCTATGCCAGTCGGGAGCACGACCCTCACGTTCATGCCAGCGTCCTTGCTGGTGACTATACTGCTCACGACGCCGGACTTGACCGCGATGTTCCTGCTCTCGATGGTCTCCGCCCTGACCTCCGCCAGGAGCGGTCGGCCCTGAGACATCGCGACATCCAGCACTGCCTCGACA
This sequence comes from Thermoplasmata archaeon, assembly GCA_050178275.1. Taxonomy (GTDB): domain Archaea; phylum Thermoplasmatota; class Thermoplasmata; order UBA10834; family UBA10834; genus UBA9653. The sequence continues at coordinate 8,730 of JBFXGF010000002.1, forward strand.
AGGTCCTCATCGATCATGTCCTCGCCCTGGGCGGGGTAATGCGCCGGTCCAGTAATAAACTGTGGCCGAACCCGGGACCGACAGCATTAGATAGAGGCGGGACGTTGGCTCGGGCGAGGACCATGGCAGTTGACCCGGAGAAGGCTATCGTGCTCTGGCCTTCGTACTTCGACCTCAGGGTGTCCAGGGACGAAGGTCGCAGGGTGGCCAAGAAGGAGGCGGTGGAGTCACCCAGCGCCAACATGCTCTTCGAGGCGGTCAAATCGCTCGGCCTCGACTGCATACTCGAGCTCGAGAAGTCCTATCCCAGGTTCTGGCACAGGCACGAGGGCAGGGTCCTGGTCGAGCCCAAGCTCGCGAAGAAGGAACTCGTGGCGAAGGTCGCTGAGAAACTCAAGACCGTCCCTAGGACGAACGAGTGACCTCATCTGTCCTGGGGCGTCTCCACCTCGTCCACCAGCATCTTGCCCGCGGACACGCTGTCCACAGAGTGAATGACGGCCCCGCAGTCGGCGATCGTCTCCTCGATGCTCTCGTAGTCTATCGCGTTGCCGACTATGGTTATCTTGACGCTCTCCGTCTCCCTGTCGACCTCTTCGAGGGTGCAGTTGACGCCCGAGACCCCGCTCAGGACGGCGATGCGCCTAGAGAGCTCGATGATGGTGGGGTGCTGCGGCTTGAGCACGTCTAGAACCAATCGTTTTATCTCGCCCACTTGAGCAATCCCTGCCGATGGCTGACGCTAGGGGTTCTGTGTATTTATTTCTTTTCAGGGGGAAGGGCATGCTGGCTCTGGCCAGGGGCCGGCGGTCCCGAACGCGCCCTCGTCAGGTTTAATACGTTTCTGACCCATGACCGCGACGTGGCGAGGTCGGCGATACCCCCGGAGGAAGTAAAGGTCCTGGACATCAACGCCGCATACCACGGCGTCAGGACCATCACGCTCATGGAGAGGGCGGGCGAGGCCGTCGCGAGGCACATCCTGGATAACTACCCGTCGGGCTCGAGGATCGCCGTCATGTGCGGGAAGGGCAACAACGGCGGCGACGGGTTCGTCGCCGCGAGGCACCTCGTGAGGGGCATGAGGCCCGACGTCTACCTGCTGGAGCCAGAGGACGAGGTCACGACCGACCTCGCGAGGGCCAACCTCCACCTCGTGAGGGGGATGTCCCGGCCCGCGAAGTACATGGATGTCAAGCAGTACGACCTGTTCATAGACGCGATGCTCGGCGTCGGCCTCGATGGCAGGCCGAGGGAACCGTACGCGGCCACCATCAAGGCGTTGAACCGCGTGAGGAAGCCGAAGGTGTCCGTCGACGTACCGTCTGGATGGCCTTCCGACCTGGCGTTGCTGCCGGACGCCACCGTCACGTTCCACGCGCCCAAGGTCGGCATGTCGAAGAAGAACTCGGGGAAGATAGTCGTCGCGGACATAGGCATCCCGAAGGACGCGGAGACGTACTGCGGCCCCGGGGACTTCTCCCTGTTGCCGTCCAGGCGGAGGGGCTCCCACAAGGGGGACTCCGGGAAGGTACTGGTCATCGGAGGCGGCCCTTACAGCGGCGCCCCCGCGTTCACGGGGATGGCCGCCATGCGTTCTGGCATAGACCTCGTGTTCGTCGCGACGCCAGAGCCCGTGGCCACGCCCGTGGCGATATACTCGCCGAACATCATAGTGAGGCCGCTCGCGGGCAGCATACTTGGTCCTGAGCACGTGGACGGTCTCCTGGCCATGTCCAAGGAGTTCGACGCCGTCGCCATAGGCCCCGGCCTGGGGAACGACCGGCGCACCCTGCTCGCGGTCCAGAGATTCGTGTCGAAGTGCAAGGCGCCGATGGTCATCGACGCCGACGCCATAGGCGCGTGCGGGTCGAAGCCCGGCGTCCTCAAGGGGAGGACGGCGGTGCTCACGCCGCACGCGAGCGAGTTCAAGCAGCTGACGGGCAAGACCGTCCCCGTGGACGACCTGGACAGGCGCGCCGACATGGTCCGCGAGGCGGCCGCGAAGCTCAAGGCGACCATCGTCCTGAAGGGGCCCGTGGACGTCGTCAGCGACGGCGTCTACGTGAAGCTGAACAGGACGGGCAACGACGCGATGACCGTCGGGGGGACGGGGGACGTGTTGACGGGTATCGTGGCGGGCTTCGTCGCACAGAAGGCGAGGCCGTTCCACGCGGCTAGGATGGGGGTCTTCACCGCTGGCCTGGCGGGCGACCTGGCGTTCGAGGAGCGGAGCTACGGGCTCCTGGCGACGGACGTCGTTGACAAGGTCCCGATCGTACTCAGGAGATACACCCTGGCGTCTGGCGGGTGAGCGCCGACATGGACCTGGAACCAGTCCCTGACATGCCCGCGCTCAAGGCCAAGGGCGGGGGCGGCTGGGTGATTGTCGCGGACCTCCACGTCGGCATCGAGGCGCAGCTGAGGAGGTCGGGGTTCAACCTGCCATCCCAGACGCCGAGGATGGCCGAGGCGCTCGAGTCGCTCTCGGGGAAGGCGAGGAACCTGATGATCCTGGGCGACCTCAAACACCGGATACCGAGCGTGGGCCACCGGGAGGACAGGGAGATAAGGGAACTGCTCGGCAGGATGCTCGTCTCATACAAGAGGGTCGTGCTCGTCGCGGGGAACCACGACGGCGGGATCTCCTCGGCGCTGCCCGAGGGGTGCGAGGCGCTGAGCAGCCGGGGCACCGTCATCGGGGATGTGGGGCTGTTCCACGGGCACGTGTGGCCATCGGAGGATGTGATGGCCTCGGGCACCGTCGTGATGGCGCACATACACCCCGCCGTGTTGATGGTCGACTCGCTCGGCACAAGGAGCTCCGAGAAGTGCTGGGTCAGGGCGTCGTTCTCCAAGGGAAGGGTGAGGGAGAGGTACGGCTCGTGCCCAAGGCAGCTCGTGGTCGTGCCCGCCTTCAACCCGCTCCTGACAGGGACGCCCGTCAACTCCGACACCGGCTCCATCATCGGCCCGTTCTTCAAGAACGGCCTCGTCGAGACGGCGGGCATGAAGGTCTACCTGCTGGACGGCACGTACATAGACCGTCCAGCCAGGCTGTCCAGGCTCCGGCGCAGGTGAGCCTCACTTCTTGGGCCTGTCGAAGAAGATGTTCTTCCCCGTGGCCGACAGCGGTATCCCGTGAGCGACGTTCGCCTTCGATATGCCCAGGCGGAGCGCCGAGACCCCGACCCTGTACATGATCCTGTTGTCGACGTTGTGCATGGAGGCGGTGCTCGCGGCGGACCCGAGCGCTATCCCGAGGTCGAGCGAGCGCAGGAAGCAGTTCGGGCCCTTGAAATCGCCCGAGGACGACTTCTCGTCGAACTCGGCGCATCCGGAGAGGCCGCACGCGCCGCAGTCCAACCCCGCGCCCTTGTGGGGCAACAGGCCGACCAGGAGGACCGCGTCCGAGTCCAGCACGTTCTGCCCGTCCCTCTCGAACCCCTGGATGCCCCGCTCCTTGCCGGCCTGGATCATATCATTCCCGAGCGCGACGCGCTCCTGCTCGGACAACACCCTGGCGTCGATGAAGTCCTGGCCCACGGCCTTCGGGGCGGTCTTCGCGGAGAGGGCCATCAGCTCGCCGACGAACCTCACGGTCTCCTTCATGGTCATGCCCGGGGAATCCGCCGGCTGGGACTTATATGCTATGGAGACAATCCGCCCACGCTGGAGCGAGTTGGTTTGAACATCGCACCTGTCGTCTGCGCCGCGGTCACCCTCGGTAGGAGGGCGAGGAGGGACGCGCCTCGGCTCATCAGGGTGCCGAAAGGCCAGAAGAGACGCGCGGCCTCAAGGAAGATGAAAGTGCACACGCGGCCTCAGGTGAAGGCCGTCAGAGTCAAGGGCCAGACCAAGTGCGACGTGTGCCTGGGAGTGATCAAAGAGGACCTCCCGAGCGTCCTGTGCGGCTGCGGGAAACAGTACCATAACTCGTGCGCCGTCAGGGTCGTGAACTGCCCCGTGTGCGGGCGAGAGCTCGGATTCTCGAGACAGAAACCGCACGTGGTCGATTCGGACATGCCCGTGGTCGTCCCGGTCCCCCTCTCGAAGGACGACAAGCTGCTTCTGCTGGAGGAGAGGTTCCTGCTGGGGGAGATCACGGAGCGGACATACCTGTCCCTGAAGGAGCAGGTCTCGGCCGCCCCGGACGAGGCGAGGTTCTGCAGCGTGTGCGGCCGAAGGCTCATAGACGGGGAGAAGTGCGACTGCAACATGTACGACCGGAAGTTCCAGTGCCCCGAGTGCGGGAACACGCTCGTGGAGGACGACCAGTTCTGCAACAGGTGCGGTGTCGTCTTCTCCACGGATTTCAGGCTGGACCTGTACCAGTGCCCCGAGTGCGGCCGGGTCGTCTCCGAGGGGCAGACTTCGTGCGATTGCGGCGTGCTCCTGGTCGGCGAGGGGAACATGATCTGCCCCGGCTGCGGGGCCGAGATCCAGGAGTCCTCGCGGGTATGCGGCGTCTGCGGCAAGTCCCTCGTCGAGGACATCACCGAGTGCCCGGCCTGCGGCAGGCGCGTGGACAAGGACGCGTTCGCGTGCCTCTGCGGCGTCGTGTTCTCGGACAGGGTCAGCGGGGCGGAGTGCTCGCTGTGCGGCGCGGGCGTGGACCTGCAGGACAAGTATTGCCCGAAGTGCGGCGCGAGGTTCGCGGACGAGCCGAGGCTGGAAGGCAAGTTGGAGAGAAAGATCAGGGTTTGAGGTGTGCCCGGTAAGGGCACACGCTCGTGTTTTGGACCGATGTCAGCGGGCTCATCTGACGAAGTCTATGTCAGAGTCGTCGCCCGAGCCATAGGACCTGGACGAGCCGCCGCCAGAGGCCGGGCGCGCCTGAGGGGCCCCGCTGTGGTTCTTGCTCATCAGCATGGTCGACTTCGCGCCCGTGACGATCAGCAGCACCCGGACCTCGCCCTCTATCGCCGGGTCGACGCTGCAACCCCAGATGAGCCGGGCGTGCTTGTTGATCCTCTCGCCGACGACCTCGGCCGCCTGCTGCGCCTCCGACACCGTCATATCCGGGCCACCGACGACCCTGATCAGGGCGCCCTTCGCCTCGCCGAGGTCGATCTCGCCCAGCAACGGGGAGTTCAGCGCCTCGTCGATTGCGGCCTGGATGCGCTCGTCCGGGTCGGACTCGTCGGACTCGCCCATGCCCACGAAGGCGACACCGCCCTCGTTCATGACCGTCATGATGTCGCTGTAGTCGAGGTTGACCAGTCCGGGCTTCGTTATGATCTCCGTGAGTCCCCTGATGGTCTGCATCAGTATCTCGTCGGCGACCTTGAACGCCGCGTCGACGGGCAGCTTCGGCACGAGCTCCAGCAGCTTGTCGTTGGGTATGACGATGGTCGTGTCGCACAGCCTCCTGAGCCTCTCCAGGCCGTCAAGGGCGTTCTCCATCCTGACCTCGCCCTCAGCCTTGAATGGCATCGTCACGACCCCGATCGTGAGCGCCTTGAGCTCCTTCGCGAGCCTCGCGGCGTAGTGAGCGGACCCGGTCCCGGTGCCGCCACCCATCCCAGCGGTGACGAACACGATGTTCGCGCCGTTCAGGAAGTCCCTGATCTCGCGCTCGTTCTCCTTCGCGGCCGCCTCTCCCACCTGGGGTATCGCGCCCGCGCCCAGGCCGCGCGTGATGTTCTTACCTATCAGTATCTTCTTCGGCGCGTGTATCGCGAGCAGGTGCTTCGCGTCGGTGTTGATGGCGCACAGCTGCGCCCCGGATATGCTGGCCTCGACACACCTGTTGATGGTGTTCGAGCCACCGCCGCCGCATCCGATGATCTTGATGCTGACATCCAGCTGCTCCGCGATCTTCGCAATCTCTTCGTCGTCCGCGGACATTTGTGCAGGTTGAGGTGCCTGCGTCTGTGCGGGCTGAGGAGACTTATCCAGTTCTTCTACATCTTTTCCAAGTGCGTCTTTAACGAGCGATTTCGGCATGAGTGCACCCCATAAGGCTGTATAAGTAATCAGTAACCTCGAATATAAACATTCTCAATCCTGGTTCCGAGCCAGTAAACCGACAAAATGCCTTGCGCGGCCGACGAGCCCGCGCATGCGAAGCATGCGACCGCACGGAAAACGGCTCTCGGGAGAGGGTCTAGGCGAGGATGGAGGACGCGAGAGGTGGGATCCCTTTCCGCGGCGCGGCGAGCGCCCGACGGACCGCGGCCGACGACCTCCGAGGGCCTCGAACCGAGCATACTGGCGTCCGAGGATTGATTTAAATAGTCCAGTGATTATTTACTTTATCGGAAACATCTTGGGATGGGATGACGAAATGAAGTCGCTTATAGACGATGCTCTTGAGATGCATGCGATGGAGAAGAGCACGAAAGAGGCATTGGGGACCCCGGAAGACCAGGAGCTTGCGCAGATCGTCGAGAAGCTCAAGGTCAACATAACCATAGTCGGGTGCGGGGGAGGGGGTTCGAACACCGTCAACCGCCTCCACCAGTCTGGGGTGTTCGGCGCCGAAATCGTTGCCGCGAACACGGACGCCAAGCACCTGTTGCACGTGCACTCGCCGCACAAAGTGCTGTTGGGACGTACCTTGACGAGAGGCCTTGGCGCGGGGGCCTTGCCCGAGGTGGGCGAGAAGGCCGCCGCCGAGTCCGAGGACGAGCTGAAGCAGTATGTCAAGGGCTCCAGCATAGTCTTCGTCACTGCGGGCATGGGCGGAGGGACAGGCACGGGCTCCGCCCCGGTCGTCGCGAGGATGGCCCGAGAGTCCGGCGCCCTCACGATAGGCATAGTCACGATGCCCTTCAAGGCCGAGGGAAGGATCCGATGGGAGAACGCCATGAGGGGCCTGGACAGGCTGAAGATGAACTGCGACACCACCGCGGTCATTCCGAATGACAAGCTCCTCGAGCTGGTCCCGAAGCTACCTCTGGACGCGGCGTTCCGTGTCGCGGACGAGGTCCTGATGGAGTCCATCAAGGGCTTGACCGAGATAATCACCAAGCCCGGGCTCGTGAACCTGGACTTCAACGACGTGATGACGATCATGAAGAACGGCGGCGTCGCGCTCATAGGCTTGGGCGAGGCGACGAACAAGACCACGGGCAAGGGCGAGAGGATAGACTCAGCCGTCTCGCAGGCGCTCGAGTCACCGCTGCTGGGCAACATAGACCTCAGCACCGCGAGGGGCGCGCTGATAAGGGTCACGGGCGGCCTGGACATGACCGTGTCGGAGGCCGAGAAGGCCGCGGAGATGGTCAACGCCAGCATCAACCCCAACGCGAGGATAATCTGGGGCTGCAGCGTGGACCCTGAGCTCGACGGCCTGGTCCGAGTGATGGTCGTGCTCACGGGCGTGAACGCGCCGGACATGATGCCGAAGGAATTCGCCGAGCAGGGCTCGAAGCACGGCGTCGAGTTCGTCCGCTGAGCGCTAGCATGCCGAAGAAGGCGCCTGGCGAGAAGTGGAGATACATCGCCTTCAGGGTCTCCGAGGGCGGGCCTTTCGCCAGAAACGATTTCCTATCTTCTATCATACACAGGTCCAGGGGTACCGCCATGGACGGCGGGTTCAGGATAACCGTGTACGAGCCCGAGGTGGCCATACTCAAGGTGCCGCACAGGCTCAAGGACGACGCGATAGCGTTGCTAGCGTCCGTCGACAGGGTCGCGGGGAGGCCGTGCAAGGTGGAGACCCTCAAGACCTCGGGCACGATCAAGACCCTGAAGGAGAAGTACCTTAGGAAGGAGTCGGTCGCGCGCAAGTCCTGGGAATGACGGGCGCCGCGGGGCCGCCTCGCCAGCGTGGCCAGATGGTGCCAGGCACCCGTTCGTGGAGCGCGAAAAACCTTTATACGGGCGACCGCGTTAGGCAGCCCCGGCATACACATCTAGCCGTGATTATGTCGATCTCAAGAGGTGTAAGGTAAATGCAGCCAGGACAGATGGCGTATGACAGGGCGATAACCGTCTTCTCACCCGATGGCAGACTGTTCCAGGTGGAATACGCGAGGGAGGCAGTCAAGAGGGGGACGACGACTGTCGGCCTCAAGTTCAAGGACGGCGTCGCGCTCATCGTGGACAAGAGGATCGCGAGCAAGCTCATCGAGTCGAAGTCGATAGAGAAGATATTCCAGATAGACGAGCACATCGGCTGCGCCACTTCCGGGCTCGTCGCCGACGCCAGGGTCCTGGTGGACTACGCGCGGGTCGTGGCACAGATCAACAAGGTCACGTACGCCGAGAAGGTCGATATCGAGACGCTCGTGAAGAGGCTGTGCGACTACAAGCAGAACTACACGCAGTACGGCGGCGTCAGACCCTTCGGGACCGCGCTGCTGGTCGCGGGCGTCGACGAGCAGGGCTGCCACCTGTTCGAGACCGACCCGAGCGGAGCGCTCGTGTCTTACAAGGCCGGCTCGATAGGCGCGGGCAAGAACGCCATCATGGACGTGTTCGAGGAGGAGTACCAGGAGGGCATGACCCAGGACGGGGCGATACTGCTGGGTCTGAAGGCGCTGATGAAGGCCACCGAGGAGAGCCTCAACACGAAGGCCGTCGAGATAGGCCTCGTGAGGACGGACGAGAAGTTCAGGAGACTCTCGGACGACGAAGTGGAGGCCTACGTCAAGAAGCTAGCCACGTGAGAGTGGTGCCATGGTCGACTTGGACGACGCGATTGTTGCGAGGTTCGAGTCACACGGCGAGAGCTTCGAGATACTCATCGACCCGGCCGTCGTACAGAAGATGAAGGACGGCAAGGAGGTCGACCTCATAGACCACATGGTCATCGACACGATCTTCAAGAACGCCAAGAAGGGGACCCGTGCGCCCGACGACAAGATCAAGCAGGTCTTCGGCACGATGGACGCGACGGAGGTCGCGAAGATAATCATACTCAAGGGCGAGGTCCAGCTGACGACCGAGCAGCGCAAGATCATGCAGGAGAACAAG
>JBFXGF010000003.1:0-17055 GCA_050178275.1 Thermoplasmata archaeon
GCCGATGATTCCCGTGGAGAGGCCGTATACCGCGATTATCATCGCCACCTCTAGTCTAGCGGCCATTCCTAGGCCCACCGTGACAGCCTCCCTGTTCGTCATCTTGAAGAGTCTAGCAGGTATGAAACTGCCGACGACCTTGGTGACGATGGCGACGCCCGCCAGAGCTATGGCGAATAGCCACATCTCCGTGGGCAGCCGGATGTCCACGAGGATTCCAAGTGAGATGAAGAAGATGGGAGCGAAGGCCCATTCGAGGAACGTGATTCCTTCCTTGAACTGCTTCCTGTACTCGCAGCCGGAGAAGCTAGTGCCCGCCACGAACGCCCCGACGATTGCAGAGATGCCGATTTGATGTGAAACGAAGGCGTAGATGAACGCGAACGCTAGGGCGAGCAGGAACCCGCTCTCCGGGATGCTGTGTTTGAGTCCCCAACGCTCGACCTTGGCAATCACCTTCACGAACACCTTCTGTCCGAGGTATGTCCCGAGGATGACGAACAGGACGGCGGCTATCATGATGTAGAGCAGGTCAGCGACGTCCACGCCGAGTCCAGTGCCCACACCGACGGATATCGCGAGGACAATCATCCCAAGGACGTCATCCACCACCGCCGCGCCAAGGATCGTCTTGGCGATCCCCGATGACAAGAGGCCCATCTCTCGCAGAACGCCAGCCGTTATGGCGACGCTGGTCGCCACCAACGCCGTCCCCACGAAGACAGATTGCGCGAGGTCGCCGTCGGGCAGAAGCCCCTCCGCGAGGACGAAGCCGCCCACCCAGGGGAGGGAGATCCCGCCAATCGCGATGGCTATGTTCTTCTTGGTGTAGATCTCCTTGAAGTCACACTCCAGTCCTATCACGAAGAGCATGATGGTGGACCCGAACGTCGCCAGCAAGGTTATGATGTCCGTACCACCGTCGATGCTCCCGTTATCAGCGATAGAGACTAACCCGAGCACGCTGGGACCTATGATGACCCCCGTGACGATCAAGCCAACAATCTTCGGGAGCCCTACCCTGGAGAACAGCAGGCTTGCGGCCATGGCGATCGCGAATAGCATCGCCACCTGGAAGTACAGGTCATCTGTCAGAGTGGTCCAGATGTCCAAAGCCATCTCGTTGCGGTTATGCAACGGCAGGATAAATCTCTATCCTCGAACAGCGATCAGTCCCTTGGGCGAAGCCTGCCCGCGAGCAGGCTCCGCAAATCGCCCAGCGCGCGCTTCTTCGTGCTGCAGGTGAGCAATCTATCGGTGTTGAATATCCAAACGGTCACGGCAACCATGACCAAGGCGAACACCGTGACATACGCGATGCCCCCCAGGACGAGGGCGTAGTTGTCAAACATGAGCTCTCTCATGGCCATCATCGGATGGGAGAACGGTATCGCGAACAGCACCGCTTGGAGCACCGGGGGGAGAGTCCCGAAGTCCTTGAACATCGTGATGAACATCGGAATGATCACGAGCAGGGTGATTGGCATGGTCAGCGTCTGCGCCGACTTGTAGTTCTTCGCGTAGGTTCCAAGCACCATGCACATCGAGAGCGCCGCGAGGAGGCTGACGAACACGGACACCCCAACGAGCAGGTAGTCCATCGAGCTGAGGTCCAGCCCGTACTGCGCCAAGTCGATGTCGGCGGACATCTCGAGGGATGTCATGTAGTAGTTGAACCCGACCATGTATATGGTCGCCATCACTAGGCCGACAAGCGCGCTCGCGACCAGTTTGCCGGCAACGATGGACCTCCTGCTGACCGGCAGCGTCAGGAGTGTCTCCAGGGTCTTGTTCTCCTTCTCAAGGCCCATGGATGATATCACCATGCCTCCGGCCATGATTATGATCATCATTATGATGAACGGGACGGTGAACGACTGCGCGGATAGCACTGAGATGATGAAGTCCGGGGAGATGCCTTCCATCTCCTTGTCCTTGAATATGGTCGTGTCGAGGCGCTCCGTGGGGGAGAACACCAAAGCGGGGTCTTCGATGCCGGACTCGCTCACCAAGTATAGCGCGATCTCGTACGACACGGAGTTCAGGAGCGCATCGACCGAGGCGGACGAGATGGAGTCCAGCATGCCCGCGCCCTCCATGACCCAGTAGACCTCTACATATCCCTCAGACCCGCTCAGTATGTTGGACGAGAAGTTGGCGGGCAGGACTATCAAGGCCACCGCCCCGGTCTCCTTCACCTCGCCAAGGCCCGATTCGATGTCCGTGCCGTTGTACACCAGGGTGGCGCTCGCGTTGAGGACATGACAGGCCATATCCGACATGACGCCGTCATCGAGGTCGACGACCCCGACCATGGGTTTCGCCGTGACCTCCTCCTCGATGTCCCCCATCATGGACCCCATGTAGCCGAACAGCAGTGCCATCAGTATGACAGGTATGATGGTGCTCTTCGTGAGCAGCTCCTTGAACTCCTTCTTCACCATGTTCGTGAGGCTGCTCATGCACTCACCGCCCTGGTGAATACCTCTTCTATGTTGGAGGCGACGTACTTCGTCTTCAGCTCCGCGGGCGTCCCCAGTTCGATGATCCTGCCATCGTTTATGAGGGCGATGCGGTCGCACATCAGCTCGACCTCGAGCATGTTGTGCGATGAGAGGAGCACGGTCGTCCCGCGCGTCGATATGTCTTTGACGATCCTGCGTATCTCCTGGGCGTTGATGACATCGAGGCCTGACGTGAGCTCGTCCAGGATTGCGAGCTTCGGCTCGGTCATGAGGGCCCTTGCCACGAGCAGGCGTCTGGTCATACCCTTGCTGTAAGTGTCCACCTTGTCGTCGATCCTGTCTGATAGGGACGCTATCTCGACGCCCTTGCTCACGATGGCGTCCGCCTTCGACCCCGTCGCGAAGAAGTTGGCTATGAACTCCAGGTACTCCCTGCCCGTGAGGTTCTTGTACGCCCCAGCGTCCTCGGGCAGGTAGCTGAGTATCTTCCTGATTTCGTGAGGCTCAGAGCGGAGGTCTCTTCCCAGAACGGTGACTTTGCCTGAGGTTATGCGGAGGAGCGTGGCTATGATCCTGAGCGTCGTCGTCTTGCCAGCCCCGTTGGGGCCGATGAGCCCGAAAACCTCGCCCTCTTTGACGGAGAAGGATATGCCCTTCAGCGCCTGGAACGCGCCGTAGTCCTTCTTGAGCTCGTTGACTTCGATGGCGTGCATGGTATCATGGCCAGTGGGGAGCGGTTGCGCGGCTCGTGGGCACTTCGCGACCCCTCATCGAGAATGTGCCGAGCGTATATCACGTTTATGCTGGGATGCCATCGCGTTCACTTGTAGAGATGCCGTTCCAGCTCCTCGACTTTGGCCGCCGACTCATCGTCCACGGGGATTATCTCGATCTCGTCGGCCGAGGACACACCTAGGCCGAGCTCGACCGCCCGTCTTATCTGGTCCTGCTCGAATATCCCCCTGGTCTCGATCTTCCTCGTCGTCCCGTGCATCTTGAGCGCCGCAACACCGACCGCGTCGAGCGCGATTCTGTCCTTCGAGGCGAACGTGAGGTTCGCGTTCCATCTCTTGCCCGTCATGGGCCCGCCCTCGTAGAACGCCTCGACGCCGTCCATGACAAGGAGCTCCGGGGAATACGCGGTGTTCATCTCGGCTATCATGTTCCTCTGGTTCGTCAGTGACGTGTGCAGTTCCGTCATATTGCTCCCGTGGAGCATGCCAGTCGTCAGCTTCAGGGACATCGAGAAATGGCCTCCGTACTGGTGTGTCTTGAGGCAGCAGAGACCGATGACCGCGTCGGCCTCCAGGACCGGCCTGGCGAACAGGAAGCCGTTCCTCCAGTGGGATCCGACTGGCTTGATCCTCATCCAACGCTCCTTGGGCATGGTGTCGAACACGATGCACTCGACCCCCATCTCCTTCCCGAGGTCGTAGATCCCCTTCTCCTTGAAGACCTTGGTCGTCTTGGCGGGTCCGCTCCTGTCGCCTATGGCAACGTGTGTGGGTGCCTGCGCCTTCACGAGCTCTATCATGGTTCTCAGCGTGTCGATGTGCGTGGAGCCCGGGGCCGGGTCCGCGGTGTTGAAATTCGGTTTCACGAGCACCCTCTTACCCTTCAGGTCCGGCATGCCCATGGCCGCGACGACCTTCCTCGTGGCGCTCGCCCTGTCAGTGTCGACCGCGAGCATCACCCTCCCGTCTGTCATCTTCGACATCACCCGTCCTTTCATGGCTCGGTTCTTCCCGCGCTACTTTATCGCGAGGATGGATTCCATGGCCATTTTGACAGCTTCCTTTGGGCTCTCGGCCGCCATGAGCCCCGGGATCGGCTTGTCGTACGCCCGGTCGAGCTTCCAGGTGTCAAGGCCCACCACGGTCTTGCCCATGTTGAGGGCGTGCGCTATCTCCGAGAGGGTCCCGAAGCTCCCGCCTACGGCTATCAGGATATCCGCGGATTTCACGAGCATGACGTTCCGGCCTATCCCCATGCCTGTCACGATCGGTATCTGGACGTATTTGTTCGCGTCGTCCTTGAAGTCGGACGGTATGATGCCTATCGTGAGGCCGCCTTCGCTCCGAGCGCCCTTGCACACGGCCTCCATGACCCCGCCAAGGCCACCGCACAGGACCGCGGCCCCGCGCTTGGCTATCTCCCTCCCGACCTCCTCCGCTAGCTCGTAGGTGCGCCTGTCGGGCCTGCTCGCCCCTATCACGCCTATTATGTTGAACGTCATGGTCAGGGGTCATCGCATCCATCCGACTTAAAATCAATCCAGCGCTCCGGCCATCCATCGACATGTTTATTAGGCCACCGGGTCGATATTGCCGGCACAATCGGAGGCTCCCCCATATGCCAACGGATATCAGAGGCAGAGTAGAGGAAGACAGGGGCATTTTGAAGAAGATCCAGACTTTCATACCTGGGTTCAGAGGCTACAGGCTGAGAGAGGACCTCAGGGACGCGGACAGGATGCTGCGTTCCCAGCTGGCCCAGAAGCTCGGCCTGGAGAGGCGAGGTCTGGAGGAATGCCGCGGCCTGGTCGTGAAGAGCTACGGCTCGAAGGAACTCGACCAGATAGGCGGGCTCATCAACCACTTCAAGAAGATGGAGGGCGCGGTCACCCACGCGGAGATGGGATACTCTGGGTTCGCGGCCGATATCCAGATCAAGGAGACCGAGCTCGACAGGCTTTACGAGTTCGACGCGGCCATGCTCGACCACCTGGTCTCGATGCACGCGAGCATCGAGTCACTCAAGGGCGCGTTGATGGCGGCGGACGAGGTCTCCAGCCACAGGGACCTTATGAACATCAAGGCGAGGATAACGGACTTCGAGGACCAGTTCAACAGGCGCATGCTCGCCATACAGGGCACGGAGGTGTGATTCGATGAGCGTCATCGGTGCGGAGACATTCAAGTGGGAAGACGTGGACAAGCGTGGCAACATCATGTACCGCGTGCCCAGGAACATCAGGTGGAACGATAACATCGTCGTGCGCGAGGACGAGACCGCCGTGTTCTTCAGGGACGGTAAGGCGCTGGCGTACATCGACAGGCCGGACAGGTACGCCCTGACCTCCCTGAACGCGCCCATAGTCGGCGCGATCGTGAAGTTCCTGTCGGGCGTCCAGCAGCAGGCGGAGGTCGTCTACCTCCAGAAGCGCCCGTTCGACGGCAAGTTCGGCAGCAAGCAGCCGTACCCGTTCAGGGACAAAGAGTTCGGCATGGTCAACCTGAGGGTCTTCGGCGAGTTCAGGTACAAGGTGGCCTCCCCGGCGAACTTCGTCAACCAGTTCGTCGGTACATTCAACTTCGCCTCGAGCGCCGAGGTGGAGGAGAGGATCAAGGAACAGATGATCATACTCATCTACGACTCCGTCGGCGACATGAAGAACGAGGGCATGGGTGTCGCGGACATCGCGGCGAACCTCACGAGCATAGAGCAGGTCGTGCTGTCCAGGACGAAGGACCACTTCGACCTGTACGGGATTTCCATCGACAAGATATCCGGCCTGTACATCTCTATGCCAGAGGAGGTCCAGAAGGCGGTGGACACACGCTCGTCGATGCAGATACTCGGCACCAACTACGTCCAGTACCAGACTGGACAGGCCATGCGCGAGGCCGCGCAGAACCCGTCGGGCGGCGCGGCCGCCGCCGGCGTCGGCGTCGGAGCGGGCATAGGCATGGGCTGGACGATGATGGACTCGATGCGGCAGAGTACGCCGCCCCCGGGTGGGACGGCCCCAGCCGCCACACAGGCGGCTGGCGCGGCGATGGTGGTCTGTCTCAAGTGCAACACCCAGAACCCGCCGACGAACAAGTTCTGCTCGAGCTGCGGGGCTAAGCTGGGCCAGGTGACCGTCCCGTGTCCGAAGTGCAAGGCGGAGGTGGCGGAGGGCGCCAAGTTCTGCCCAGAGTGCGGGGCACCGATGGTGGAGACGAAGAAGTGCGCGTCGTGCGGTGTGGATGTCCCCGCTAGCTCCAAGTTCTGCCCCGAGTGCGGAAAGCAGGCCTGAGGGGGAAGAGAGGCACACGAGGGGTGGGGAACCTGGCCAGCATAAAATGCCCGAAGTGCGCGGCGCCCGTGACATTCGACGCGGGGACGAAGTTCGTCAAGTGCTCGTACTGCGACTCGCAGGTGTTCATCGACAAGAGCGGCGCGGGGTTCTACTACGCCGCCCCGTTCATGGTCGACGAGACGAACGCTGTGGGGATGTTCAGGCGCTGGGCCGCGGGCTCGACGAAGGCCAAGGACCTTGACAAGCTCGCGCAGATAGCGGGGGTCCAGAAGAAGTACTTCCCCATCTACATGTTCAAGAGGGACGTGGGCGGAAAGGAAGCCGTCATGCTGCAGCCCGCGGGGTCGACCACCCTGCCAGGCCTTCACAGCCTCAAGGTCCCCGCCACGGACCTGAAGATATTCGACGCGTCGTTCGACGTCGGAGGTGCGGAGATGATCAAGCCTGACATAGAGATGACGGCGTACACCGACAAGCTCCCGGGGACGCCGAAGGAGCAGGCGCTCGTGTTCTTCCCGATCTGGAAGCTGGACTATGTCTTCAACCAGAAGCGCTACGAGGTCATCATAGACGCGTCCGCCGGGGAGCTGTTCGCGGCGGACTTCCCGCAGCGGAGCTCCATGGCTTATATGGCCGTGGCCGGGCTCGGCTTCGTCGCGTTCATCGTCGAGGGGCTCGTGGCCACACAGTCCCTCACGGCCGGCCTGGTCCTGATGGGCGTGACGGTCGTGGGCGTGTTCGCGGCGGCCCTGTACGTCGCGAGGAGGATGTGATCACATGGCTGACATATCGGTCGGGCTCAACTGCCCTGCCTGTGGAGGGGCTATATCCATCGCCGAGGGCGAGGACACCGTCCCGTGCCAATACTGCGGTTCGATGCTGTTCATCGAGGGCGACAAAGGGGTCAGCACGATCGCCTTCACGAACCGGGTCCTATCTCAGAACGCGGTCGCGGCGGCCCAGGCCTGGTGGGCCAGGGGCTTCAAGGCGAGAGACCTCAAGGCCGTGGGACAGGTCTCGGAGGCATACCCGATCTACCTTCCGTTCTGGCGCACGTGGA
Organism: Thermoplasmata archaeon; assembly: GCA_050178275.1. Lineage (GTDB taxonomy): Archaea > Thermoplasmatota > Thermoplasmata > UBA10834 > UBA10834 > UBA9653. The sequence goes on from JBFXGF010000003.1 coordinate 7,550, forward strand.
CGCGTGTCGCGGGCTGGATATGCGGCTACGAGGAACGCAGGCGCACGGACAAGGACGGCAGGGTCACGGTGGAGCGCATCCCCAAGGAGGTCATGGTGCTCCAGGACTACAACTTCTCCGAGATCGCGTGCGACCCCGGGGACCTCGGCATACGCACTCTGAGGAACTTCGCGGGCGACACGAGCTTCGCGGACTTCGAGATGATCCCGACCTTCGAGGCGACCACGAGCAAGGACGACGCCGCTACCCACGCCAAGAACGACGCGCTGTCGCGGGCCCGGTCGAGCGCGAGGGTCCCGCATGTCACTTTCGAGCGGCTCCACGTGCTGCCCAGGCGTCTGTCGATGATATACTACCCCATCTGGGTCGTGCGGTACAAGTACAGAGAGAGGATGTACATGACGACCGTCGACGGCGTCACCGGTCAGACCATGTCCGGCAGGGCCCCCGGGGACCCGCTGTTCCAGAGTCTGGCGGTCACCGCTGGCACGTCCGTGGGCGGCCTGATCGCGGCCGCCGGGCTCATATTCTCTGCCGGCACCGCTGAGATAGCCGTCGCTGGCCTGGCTATCGGCGCGGGGATACTGTTCCTCACGTACAGGTTCTTCAGGCACGGCTCGGAGATAATCGAGGGCGAGTTCAAGGAGAAGAAGGCCTCGACGAAGCAGACCCTGAGCGAGATAGGGAGCATCGCGAAGCAGATCCAGGGAGGGATGAGATGAAGGTCGTGCAGGTGAAGTGCCCTTCGTGCAACACCCCGATATACTCGAAGGAGCGCGACAGGCTGTTCTTCTGCGACAAGTGCAACACGCTCCACGTGCGGGACGGCGGCGCGGAGAAGGTGGAGTACGAGATCGCGGAGTTCAACAAGTCTGCCCAGGGCGAGAAGGTGTACATGCCCTTCTGGAGGATGTACAGCTCGTTCACGATACACTCCAAGAGCGTCGAGGGAGGCCAGCTGTTCAGGCTGTCGTCCTGGCTCAAGGGCGGTGGCAACTCGGGCACCCTGTTCATCTACCTCCCGGCGACGGACATGGACACGAACGCGATGAAGTACTGGTCCACGACGTACACCGCGAACCCGCCGAGGTACGCCACGAGGCTCAACTTCGGCGGCGTAAGACGCCTCGCGGCGTCCATGAACCGCGAGGAGGCGAAGAGCCTGGCGGACTTCGTGGTCGTCACGATGGAGGCGGAGAAACCGGGCGTGCTGCAGAGGCTGGACTACACTCTGACGGTGAACGACGCGAAGGTGGTCTACCTGCCGTTCGTGTACTCTCAGGGCGGGCTCGCGCCGGCCCTGTGAGGATAGACTACTTCCCCGTTTCGTTCTTCTTGGCCAGGAAGCCAGCGATTATGGCGGCGTGGTCGAACGCCATGTGCGGGATGTCGTCCGCGAGGAACCACGCCGCGGAGCTGGCGTCGTCGCCCGCCTTGAGGGCGCCCCCGACATGTCTGAGCTCGTACACCGCGGTCACGAAATGTCCCCGCGGGTCCCTTCCCGGAGCGGAGTACACCCCGACCAGGCCGACGACCTGTGTCCTGAGCCCGGTCTCCTCCAGCACCTCCCTGACCACGCAGTCCTCGAGCTTCTCGCCGTAGTCCGTGAAACCCCCGGGCAGCGCGTAGGACCCTCTGAAGGGGTCGTTCCTCCTCTTGATGAGGACGACCCTGCCGTCCTTGAAAACGATGCCGTCGCACGTCACCGACGGCTTCCTCCAGTGATTCTCGAACTGGCTCTGAAGGGATGAGGCGCGGTTGTCGTACTCGGACAGGATCTCCTCCCCGAGCGGGGTCAGCGTCGTCTCGCCGCCCTTCTTGCCGCCCCTGGAGGACGCGACGATTTCCCCGCCCGCGTTCTCGGCTATCCTCTGCAGTATGCCCCAGGCGTGCCTGTACGACATGTCCATCTCCTTGGCCGCCTTCGAGATCGACTTGGTCCCCTTGATCCTCCGGAGCAGGTGGGCCCTGCCGTCGCTCAGGACGAACTCCCCGTCCCTGACGAGCCACATCTTCAGCTTCAGGTCGTACATGCCTAGCGCCCGGAGTATGTGTCAGGACAAGTGAAATACCTTTGCAGGCGGGCGTGCGCGGATGGTCATCTCAGCATGGGGATTATCATCTTCTTGGCCTTGGCCACGCTGACCGCCTCCGGATATCCCGCGTCGGCATGTCTCACCACGCCCATCCCAGGGTCGACCGTGAGCACGCGCTCTATCTTCTCCGCGGCCTCCTTCGTGCCGTCGGCCACGACCAGCAGGCCCGCGTGGGTCGAGTACCCGATCCCCACGCCACCGCCGTTGTGGACCGCTATCAGGTCTGCCCCGGCCGACGCGTTCACGAGCGCGTTCAGGAGGGGCCAGTCCGCGATGGCGTCGCTTCCGTCCCTCATGCCCTCGGTCTCCCTGTTCGGCGACGCGACCGAGCCGCAGTCCAGATGGTCCCTCGTTATCACGATCGGGCCCGACAGCTCCCCCGAGCCCACCATGTCGTTGATGATCTTGCCGAACCTGGCCCTCTCGCCGTACCCCAGCCAGCACACCCTCGCCGGGAGCCCCTCGAAGGGCACCTTGGCCTCGGCCAGTTTTATCCAGTTGATAAGCTGCGCGTTGTCCCTGAATTCCTCCATGACGACCTTGTCGGTCTTGAGGATGTCCTCAGGGTCGCCGGAGACCGCGATCCACCTGAAGGGCCCCCTGCCCTCGCAGAACATGGGCCTGATGTAGAGCGGGACGAAGCCCTTGAAGTCGAACGCGTCCTTCACGCCGACGCGCATGGCCTGCGCTCTGATGTTGTTCCCGTAGTCGAACACGACCGAGCCCTTCCTGAGGAACCCCAGCATCGCCCTCACGTGCTCGCCTATGCTGTCCAGGGCCCTTCTCTTGTACTCCTCGGGGTCGGACCCCCTCAGACTCTCGGCCTCGTCCACCGTCAGGCCCTTGGGGATGTACCCGCCGAGCTCGTCGTGGGCGGAGGTCTGGTCCGTGACCACGTCCGGGATGACACCCTTTGACAGCAGGGCCGGGTGCGTCTCCGCACAGTTCCCCACCAGGCCGATCGAGAGCGCCTTCCCGGCCTTCTTCGCCCCCATGGCCATCTCCACCGCGTCGTCCAGGTCGTCGCAAACGGTGTCGCAGTACCCGATCCTCGCCCTGCGCTCGATCCTATTCCGGTCGACCTCCACGGCCAGGCAGACGCCTCCGTTCATGGTGACCGAGAGCGGCTGGGCACCTCCCATGCCGCCGAGCCCGCCCGTGAGCACCAGTCTGCCCTTGAGCGTCCCGTCGAAGTGCGCCCGGGCGCACGCGGCGAAGGTCTCGTAAGTCCCTTGGATGATCCCTTGGGTGCCGATGTACGCCCAGCCACCGGCGGTCATCTGGCCGTACATGATCAGCCCCTTGGCCTCGAGCTTGTAGAACTCCTCCCATGTGGACCAGCGAGGCACGAGGTGGGAGTTCGCCGTAAGCACCCGGGGTGAGGTCCTCATGGTCTTGAAGACCGCCACGGGCTTCCCCGACTGGACGAGCATCGTCTCGTCGTCCTCGAGGCGCTTCAGGGTCTCCACGATCGCGTCGTAGCACTCCCAGTTCCTCGCGGCCTTGCCCGTGCCGCCGTATATGATGAGCTCCTCGGGCTTCTCCGCGTTCTCGAGGTTGTTCTGGAGCATCCTGAGTATCGCTTCCTGCCTCCAACCCTTGCACGCGAGTTCCTTGCCTCTGCGGGCCTTGACGTCCCTCATCTTGGTCGCTCGTAAGACGGCGACCCTGGTATTAGGTTTTACGATTCTGACCCGGGGGAGCCTTTATCAGGGGGTCGGTGCATGACCGCGATGTAATGTTCGATATACCCACGGTGCTCTCGGCCGACGAGATACTGGACAAGGCGTTCAAGCGCGCCTCCAAGATAGAGCACTCAGGGGTGACTAGGCTCGAGACCGTCAGGGAGATCAACATCGCGAAGCTGAAGTCCTCGAGCGACACCATCGCCACCACCATGGGCAAGTACGTCAAGGCTTTCCCGAGCATAGGCAAGCTCAACCCGTTCTACGCCGAGCTCATCGACATGGCCGTGGGCACGGACAAACTCAAGAAGTCCCTGGGCGCCATAGATTGGGCCAGGGGCCAGGTGGCCAAGATATCCAAGCAGGCCGTGAGGAACATCTCCGCCGCCGAGAGGACGGACTGGATCGACGAGGTCAGGCGCGGGGCGTATGGGAGGATATCCTCGGTCGTCAAGCAGGTGTCCAAAGAGCTCGATTTCCTGGCGCGCGCGAGGAACACGATCAGGAAGTTCCCGACGGTGTCCCCGGACGACCCCACGATCGTCATCGCGGGCGCCCCGAACGTCGGCAAGAGTCAGCTAATAGGGCGCATATCCACGGCGAAACCGCGCGTGGCGGTGTACCCGTTCACGACCCAGGAGATATCCGTGGGCATGTTCGAGAAGAAGTACCGCAGGTACCAGGTGATCGACACCCCGGGCCTGCTGGACCGCCCGCTCGACCATAGGAACGCCATCGAGCTGAGGGCGGTGCTCGCTCTCAGACATCTCTCAGACGCGATAGTGTTCGTCATCGACCCGTCAGAGACCTGTGGGTACCGGCTGCCCGAGCAGGAGCACCTGCTTCAGGAGATAGAGACCGAGTTCAAAGGAATCCCTATTTTCACCGTGGAGAACAAGGTCGACCTGGTGTCCAGCGAGTCGGGGCGCAGGAAGATATCCGCGGAAACGGGTGAGGGCGTCCCCGAGCTCGTGGACGACATAGTCGCGCTCCTTCGGAAGATGGACGAAGAGTCCTCTAAAGCTTGAGGGCGTCGCCCCGAGTCTGTAACCCCGTCAGGCCCTGAAACGGACGTTCACGCGGGTCCCTTCGGCCGCTCCCAGTCTCGCCAGGTCCGACTCGGACATCAGGATCTCCGCGGGCCTCGCGGAATCGGCCGACTTGACCTGGACGTCGGTCCTCTTGTCCTTGTGGACGACGTAGGCCGGCTGTCCTGGCGTGAGGCCATGCATCTTCAGCATATCCTCGCTGAGGAGCGCCACGCCCGCCTTCAGGTGCGGCGCGCTCCTCGCCCGGAGGTTCCTGGTGGTCGAGTATGCCCCGGACAGGGCCGCGTTCTCCCGCCTGAGCTCGTGGGAGACCATCCTCCTGAGCTCGTCCGTGGTCGTCCCCTCGGGCGGGTTGATACTCCTCGCCACGCTTCGCGCGGTCTCGTCGCTCGCGCCGGCCTTCCGGATGGATTCCTCCAGTTTGCCCCTGTCGAACTCCTCCAGCTTGCCGGAGCGCTTCATTACTCTAGCCGTTTCCACACCTCCCCGTGTCCATATTCTCGCTCATATGCTTTATTTATTTGCGCTGTTAACGGCTCGGGAGGCCCGGGCCGCCCTCAGCAACACTTATAGTGGCAAGACGTGATTCTCCGTCGGGATAGCACCTAGCCATTCCGTCTTTGGACGAGCCCATGCCAGCTCTCCGAGGCGCTTGGCACGACGGGGGAGCGCATCACGGCGGGCGTTGTATGCAGCAAGTCGATGGAGGATTACTTCTCTTCGCTCCAGCGTGAGGTAGACGCGTGCTACGCGGTCGCGAGAGGCGCCCGCTCCCTAGGTCTCGACCCCGCGCTGGACATCGAGGTGCCGCAGGCGTCAGACCTCGCCGCGAGGGTGGAGAAGCTGCTGTACGAGTGGGAGGTCGAAGGGGTCGCGGAGAGGATACGCGAGCTGAGCCGGGACCACAACAGGGAGGAGGTCTCCCTGCTGATCTCCAAGGAGTACGCCAAGATGCCCGCCAAGAGCGTCGAGTTCGCCATCGAGAGGGCCGTGAGGGTGGGCCTGGCCGTCCTGACCGAAGGCATCCTCGTGGCCCCTCTGGAGGGGATCGCGGGAGTGTCCGTGAACAGGAACCAGGACGGCACGGACTACATCACCGTGTTCTTCGCGGGTCCGATCAGGTCCGCCGGGGGCACGGGTCAGGCCATGAGCGTGCTCATCGCCGACGTCGTGAGACGCGAGCTGGGCATAGGACGGTACATCCCGAGCACGGGGGAGGTGCACCGGCTCAAGGAGGAGATACCGCTCTACAAGTCCTGTCAGCACCTGCAGTACACCCCGACGAACGAGGAGATAGACATCGTCGCCCGGAACGTCCCGATATGCGTGGACGGTGAAGGCACCGAGGACGACGAGATACAGGGCTTCAGGGACCTGCCGAGGATAGCCACGAACAGGGTGAGGGGGGGCGCGTGTCTCGTGATAGCCGAGGGCCTGTGCCTGAAGGCCCCCAAGCTGCAGAAGCACGTGAAGCGTCTCGGGATAGACGGCTGGGAGTTCATCGACGAGTTCCTGGACCTCAAGAAGAAGGGCGTCGAGGACGGGGGCTCGGAGATCACCCCGAGCACCAAGTTCCTGAAGGACATCATAGCCGGGAGGCCGGTCCTCTCATATCCGTCAAGGGTCGGCGGGTTCAGGCTGAGGTACGGCCGCACGAGGGCCACGGGCCTCGCGGCGCTCGCCATGAACCCGGCCACGATGATGGTCCTGGACGACTTCGTCGCCATAGGCACCCAGATCAAGATAGAGCGCCCGGGCAAGGCCGGGGCGATGACGCCGTGCAGCTCGATAGAGGGGCCGATCGTGCTACTCGAGAACGGGGACGTGGTCCAGGTGGATACCGTCGCCGACGCGCTGGCGGTCAAGGGCAAGGTCAAGGAGATAGTGGATGTCGGGGAGATACTGATCCCCTTCGGCGAGTTCGCCGAGAACAACCACCTGCTGATGCCCGCGGGTTACTCGCTCGAGTGGCACAGGCAGGAGCTCATGGCGAAGGGCCGCCCGCTCCCAGACGACTGGGAGGACCCGACATTCGAGCGTGCAGTGCGGATGAGCCATGAGCTGAAGGTCCCACTCCACCCCAAGTTCAACCTGTTCTGGTACGATCTCTCGCGCGCCGAGGTCCTGGAGCTGAGGGAGCGGCTATCGGCCGCCAGCTTCAGCGAGGGTTCGTTACGGGTCCCCGAGGACCCCGGGCTGAAACTGCTCCTGGAACGCCTGGGGGCCCCGCACAGGGTCGACCAGGGCTCCTACGTCATCGAATCGTGCGCGGAGCAGCTCATGTCGTGCCTCGGGATCGAGCCGTCCGGCCAAGGCGTCAGGCCCACGGCGAGCGAGGTCCCTGAGAGCGAGAGGAGCCTCGACATCGTGTCCGCGCTCTCCGGGCTCGAGGTCCGCGCCCGCGCGGTCACGAGGATAGGCGCGAGGGTCGCGCGCCCTGAGAAAGCCAGGGAGAGGAGGATGAAGCCCCCGCCACACTGCCTGTTCCCGGTCGGCCACGCCGGGGGCCCCCAGAGGCTGGTCAACCAGGCCGCGCAGTCCGGGGAAGTCAAGGTCGAGCTCGGCGAGCGCGTGTGCCAAAGTTGCGGCTCCAAAGGCTTCATGCCAAGGTGCGCGTGCGGGTCGCACACCCGGGCCACCGGGGTGTCCAGCCTTCAGACCCTGCCACTGTCGGCCATGTTCGAGAAGGCGCTGGACTACCTGGGCGAGAAGCACGTGCCAGACGTCAAGGGCGTCCAAGGCATGATATCCAAGGACAAAGTGCCAGAACCCCTCGAGAAGGGCATAATCCGCTCCAGGTACGACCTGTTCGTCTTCAAGGACGGCACGATAAGGGTCGACGCCACGGATGTGCCACTCACCCACTTCAGGCCATCCGAGGTCGGCATAGATGTCGAGACCGCGAAGAGGCTCGGGTATGACAGGGACCACGCAGGGAAGGAGCTGACGGACCCGGACCAGCTCATAGAGCTCAAGGTTCAGGACGTCGTGATACCCGACTCGTGCGTGGACTACCTGATGAAGACGACGCGGTTCGTGGACGACCTGCTCCAGGACTTCTACGGGCTCGAGCCGTTCTACGCCGTCGTGACGAAGCGGGACCTGGTCGGGCACCTCGTGGTCGGCCTGGCGCCGCACACCTCAGGAGGCGTCCTCGCGCGGATCGTGGGCTTCACGAGCGCCCATGTGGGGTACGCGCACCCGTTCTTCCACGCGGCCAAGCGGAGGAACTGCGACGGCGACGAGGACTCCATAATCATGCTCATGGACTGCCTCCTGAACTTCTCCCGGTCCTTCCTGCCGGAGAAGAGGGGCGGGCTCATGGACGCGCCCCTGGTGCTCACGACCAGGCTCGACCCGAACGAGATAGACAAGGAGGCCCACAATATGGACGTCTCGTACGCCTACAGCCTGGACTTCTACAAGGCCACCCAGCGCTACGCCCACCCGAAGGAGGTGGAGTCGATGATGGACCTCGTGGGCGGGAGGATAGGGACCGTGCTCCAGTACGAGGGCATGGGGTTCACGCACGAAGTCGCGGACATATCCAGCGGCCCCACCAACTCCGCGTACACCGAGCTCGAGTCCATGGACGAGAAGCTGGACGCGCAGATGTCCCTGGGCGTGAGGATACGCGCCGTCGATGTCCAGGACGTCGCCTACAGGGTCATCACGAGGCATCTGCTGCCCGACATCCAGGGCAGCCTCAAGAGGTTCACGGGGCAGCAGCTGAGGTGCGCCAAATGCAACGCGAAGTACCGCAGAATCCCCCTCAGGGGCGTGTGCTACTGCGGGAACAAGCTCACGTTGACGGTGCACGAGGCGGGCGTCAGCAAGTACCTTGAGAAGGCGAAGGCCATAGGCGCGACCTACGGCGTGCCCGCCTACACGATCCAGCGGATAGCGCTGCTTGAGAACGCGATAAACTCCCTGTTCCAGTCGGACAAGGTGAAGAACTCGAAGCTCGACGAGTTCATGTGACGCCGCTCATTCCTCGAGCTTGGATATCTGTTCCCTCAGGTTCTCGAAGCGCTCCTCGAGCATCTTCAGTCCCCTGACGAGAAGGTCCTTGGCCGTGAGCGAGCCGTCCGTCTCGAACCTGAACATGATCTTCGACGGGTCACCCTCGACCTTGATCACGCCAGCATCGCAGACCTCCACGCAGGCGCCGCACAGGTTGCACCTCTCCGGGTGCTTCACCACGATCTTCTTGTCCTCCTTGGCGAGGACGTCCTTGGGGCAGGCGTCGACGCAGCTCGCGCCCAGGTCGCACTTGTCGTTGTCTATCGTGATCTTCGCGGAGTACCTGTAACCCGCCCCCATGGCGGCCTGCCACTTCGCGTGCTGCTTGCCGGTCCCCAGCTCTGCGGTGGCGTAGACGAGCAGGGCCTGGTCGTTGGCGAGCTTCACTATCGGTATGAGGTCGTCCTTGACCCTGAACTTCTCGCTGCCTATGGGCTCGAGGTCCCCGGAGTAGACGGTGCACGGCCCCTTCTTGTTGAGCGAGTACATGATGGTGCAGCTGGGGCAGCCCTCGCCGTTGCAGCTGCACTTCGACCTGAAGACGAGGGTGTCGAGGTCGGTCGGTATCGGTATCAGGGACAGCCGGTGGGCCAGTATCTCGTCGAATAGGGGCGTGATGCTCTCGTAGGCCTGTCCGCCCTCGTCCATTATCG
>JBFXGF010000004.1:0-16062 GCA_050178275.1 Thermoplasmata archaeon
CGTTCATTCCCTGAACGGCTCGGACGCGCCCTCAGAATCCACATGGTCCTCGGGGAACTCCCCCATGGACGATATCGCTGTCTCGCGCACGGCCAGCTCCGACGATGTGAGGGCGCTGACCAGGCTGATGGCGACCGCTCCCGCGAGGGTGAGCAGGACCAGCCACGCGCTGAGGCCGAACTCGAGCACGTGCCCGAATATGACGAACGCGCCTGAGCCGACCAGGATCGAGGTCACCGCCAGCCCGGAGGCGACACCTATCAGCGAGCCCACGAGCGCCGCCCCCAGCGCCTGAGGGAACACGAGCTTCCGGATGTAGCCCTTCGTGGCGCCCAGGGCCCTGAGTATTCCGAGCCTCTTGCGCATGTCCCTGACCTCCTTCGAGAACACGGACACGATCGCCATCGTCGCCAGCAAGGCGGCTATCGCGCCCAGGGCGAACAGTGTGAGCGCGATGTTCCCCTCGGATATCTTCGCCGCCTGGTATATCGGGAGCGACCCGGCCGACGACAGCGTGCTCGACCCGCCGTACCTGATGAACAACTCCACCAGGTCAGGGTTGTCGGCGTACCATGGAGCGACATCCACGGACATGGAGAAGTCCCCCGCCTGGACCGTGTGCGTCCCCGGGGCGAGGTCGTCCAGCTCGCACGACGCCACCGAGCCGCCCACCGGACCCAGGGACACCTGGATCGTGCACAGGACCTCCGCGTCGACGAGGATATCGACCTCGGCGACGCCAGGGAGCGAACCGCCGTTCTCGACCGTGACCAGGGCCGTGACCGACTCGCCCTCCCTGATGGAGTTCGGGCTGAGCTCCAGGTCGGTCACCGACGGCAGGAACGCGGCCGGGTAGGACGAGGGGTCGACGACCTCGACCTCCTCGGTCGAGGCGCGGACGGACATGCCCTCGAACTCCGTCGCTGACAGGTCAATCAGAATCGGGAACGCGCCCGCCTCGTCAGCGTATAGGTCGCATGTCCCCGCCGCGTCCGTGATGTTCGTGGACGGCGAGGAGTCGGACAGCGTGACGACGACCCCTGGGGCGGGCTCGCCCGAGTATGTGACCACCCTCACGCCGATGTGCGAGTCGAGCATGGCCGTCGTCGGGAAGGACGCTATAAGGTACGGCTCGACCACCTCGACGGAGGACGAGAGGGTGACTGGGAAGTCCCCGGATACCGTGACCGTGAGGGAGTGCGCGCCCAGGGCGATGCTGGAGAACCGCGCGGACACGGATGTCGCGGAGGAGCCGTTGAGCTCGACCTCCTCCTCGGCGAACACGACGCTGCCGTCAGCGAACCTGACCTCCGCCGAGCCGGATGAGCCGCCCCAGTTCCTGACATTGACGGAGACCGCGCACTCCTCGCCTGGCCCCAGCTGGCTCCTGGACACGGATAGGTCGTAGATCGTGAACCGCGCGCCCTCAGGCGCCAGCAGCGACTCTAGCCATGCGGGCTCGGTCGACGCGACGCGTATGATCGACGCCTGGTCCTCGGGCATGCCCGTGAGCCGCCTCGCGATGTCCGCGGTCACGAGCATCTCGTCGTCCAGGGGGGAGTCCGAGGAGAACGTCCCCGCGACGAGGACGACCTCCACGGCCGCGGAGTAACTCCCGGCCAGCGGGATCGTGCTCGGCGGCTCCAGGCCCATCTTGTCCGCCAGCCTGCTACCCAAGAGGGCGTACCCGAGCGAGCCGCCCGCGGGCTCGACCGCCATGTCCGCCACCATCTCGGGGCCGACCGAGGCCAGCCTGTCGAAGTCGACGCCCCTCACTACGAACGAGTGCCCGTCCCACGAGGAGAACGCGAACACCTCGGGACTGACGCCCGTGATGTTATCCATCCCCTCGAGGGCGGAGGCCATGTCCATGTCCACCCTGCTCGAGAATATCGTGGGCGCGTCGACGGATGTGATGACGTATCCCTCGCTGGCCGCGAAGGCCGCGGGGGCGTCCTTCAGACCGACGAGCACAGAGGTCGTCGCCGTGAATATCATGACTGAGAGCGCGACGACCACCATCACCCGGGGACGGATGATCGTCAGAATTGTACCGCCTCCTGCAGGTCCTGGGCTGGCGACGTCCTCGCCATCTTGACGGCCGGTGCGATGGAGCCCATGACGCCAGCCGCGACAGTCGCCACGAAGGATGTGAGTAGCAGGAGCTCGTCGATGTCTATCGTGAACACCGACGCGAACACATGGGACGCGGCGGTGGAGACCGCGTATGACATCACGACGCCCAGGGCCAGCCCGAGGGCCCCGCCGTACGCGCATATCAGGACCGACTCTCCCAGGATGTAAGAGAACACGCGCCTGCGGCCGGCGCCCATCGCCTTGACCACGCCGATGGTGTGCCTCTTGTCCGCGACCTCCGTCCCTACGAAGCTGTACGCGAGCACGGCGATGACGAACGCTGACGGGGCGAGTATCCAGTACGCGTCGGACTCGAGCTCGTCCACGCTGGAGCCGAGGAACTCCACGATGGAGACCATGGGCTGAACCGAGAATCCCGCGGACTCGAGCTCCGCCCTCTCGCCCGGGGTCACGTACTTGGACACCGCGAGGTTGACCGACCCGGCGTCGTTCCGCGTGAGCGCGAGCAGCAGCTCCTGGCTACCGAGGACCCACGTGGACGGGAACATCGATGACGAGAACCCGGACACGACGGTCACATCCTGGCTCGTCTCCGACACGAGTGTGATGTCACCCGCGAGGCCGACCGAGGCGCCGGTCTTGACATCGTACCCGGACGCCGAGAGGGTCTCGTCCAGGACCGCGTACGGGTCCGAGACGCTGAACACGACCACACGGTCCGTACCGACGGAGGCGACGGCGACCAGGCAGAGCGCGCTCCTGCCCTCGACCGGGCCCAGGGAGCCCGACGCGAAGAAGTCCATGCCCGAACTCCCGGGATAGGACACCATCGAATACTCCGACGTGAAGTTGTCCGCGAGAGTGTCCATGGAGACCTTCAGGCCTGACGCTACGGAGAAGCTGGCCACGATGAACATCGTGCACAGCGCGATCCCCCAGCTCGTGGACCGCGCGCGCTTGTTGAACCTGAACAGCGGGAGGGCTCGCATCTGGAACGGTGCGAGGATTGCCTCCCCACGATTAAAAGGCTTCCAGGACGGGTCACCTGACGCTCTCGGCAACCAGGGACACGAGCTCCGCGACTGGCATGTCTATACCCGCCTTCTTCGCGCCCCCGGTGAGGTTGGTGACGCAGAACGGGCACGCGGACACGAGCATCTCCGCGCCAGTGTCCTTCGCCTCCTGGACCCTGAGCGATGCTATGTGCTCCGCGCGGTCGTTGAACTGTATCTTGTATCCTCCGCCGGCCCCGCAGCACTGGGAGTCCAAGCGGTTCCTGGGGAGCTCCAGGTACTCCGACCCTGGGAACGCCCTCAATATCCGCCTCGGCTCCTCGAATATGCCGAAGTGGCGGCCTATGTGGCACGGGTCGTGGTACGCGACCTTCTTGGGGAGCGGCCTCTTCAGCACGAGCCGCTTATCCCTGATGAGCCCGTCCATGAGTTGGGTCATGTGGAGGAGCTCGAAGTCGAGCTTGCCGGCGTACATGGGGTAGTTGTGGCTCAGGGTCATGAAGCAGCCCGCGCAGGCGGTCACGACCTTCCTGACCCCGCGCTTCTCTATCTCCCGCAGGTTGTGCTTCACCAGGCCGTCCTTCTCGTCGGTCACGATGTCCGTCTGGCCGGTCCTTATCAGCGGGGAGCCGCAGCACCACTCGTCCCCGCCGAGGACGTCGTACTGTATGCCCGCGGCCTCGAGGACGCTCAGGGCGTCCTGGGCGATCCTCTGCTGCCGATAACTCGCGGTGCAACCCGCGAAGTAGAGCACCTCCGGGTCCTTGGACCGCTTCGCGGTCTTCGGGACCCACGCGGCCCTGGCCTCGTGGGGCTCGTCGTACGGGTTGTGCTTCGCGATGACCCTGGTCCTGAGGGCCTTGTGCCTGTCCAGGGGGCCGACGCCGTTCTTGACGAACCACTCCTTGACCTGCTCCCACCGGTCGTTGAACTTGATCTCGACATGACACGCGGTCTGGCAGTAGCCGCACGCGGTGCAGTTGTACACCCTCTCGACGAACTCCGGGGATATCTCGGGCACGTCGCCCACGAGCCTCCTGGTGAGCCCCGGGTACGCGTACTTCTTCAGATGGTACATCTTGCCCCGGACACGGTACGACTCGAAGCCCCTGTCAGGGTTCAGCTGGATAGGACAAACGAAGTTGCAGTACCCGCACTGGAGACACGCGCGGAGGTCGCGCTCGACCTCGTCGGGCAGAGGCGAGAGCCTCATGTCACCGTAATCGGCGCGACCCGTACATTAAGTGATGGATGATGGACTACGCGTCAGCCAGCCAAGCGAGCGCACGGGACGGCTGTCGCCGGGCACGGGGATGGTCACGCCAGGGTGAGCTTCTTCTCGCTCTCCCACAGCCCGTGTATGTTGCAGAGCGAGACCGCGTACAGCGTCCCCGCCTTCTTGGTCTTCATCGACACGGTCGCCTTGTGGTGCGTGTATATCGTGCTGGTGTCGACACCGTCCGCGCCCTCGCCGTGGGCGCTGAACTCGACCCTCGCGATCTGATGGCTGAACTTGGCGCCCTCGGGGTGGAAATACAACGCAATCCACCTGATGTGATGCGCGGTCGTGTTCGGGTGCGAGATGTCCTTGCCGACCATGACGCTCACGTCGAACACCTGGTCGGGCGCGACCTGGTCCGGGCACTCGATGACGGGCACATGCTTCTCGGTCTTCCAGTCTGCTTTCCCTAGATGCTCCTCTATCGGCATTTCCTACACTCCTCCTATCGTCTCTCAGGCTTTCGGACGGCACTCGGACGTGTCAAGGCGTTGATATCCGTTCCGCCTTAGTCGTGAGGTCCGTCAGCCCTTCTTCCTCTTGTCCAGCGCCTTCTCCTTCTCGCGCCTGACCTTAGTCTCGAGCGTCTCGAGCAGGTCCGACATCGCCTTGTAGAGGTCCCAGCCGGCCCCGCGGACATAGTACATCGCCGACTCGGTGTTCATCCTCGCCCTGAGGCTGAACTTGCTGGACAGACCCTCCTGCTCGTACGTCGCGACATGCAGGTAGAACACCCTGGGCCGCTCCATCTTCGCGATCCTCTTCATGCCCCTGCCTATGAGCGAGTACAGCCCGTCCAGGACGTCCGGCTCGTGCATCGTCATGCCGGATATCTGTACGAACACCTGGTCCCTGGGCCTAAGCCGGAGAAACTGCTCCATGAGGTCCGCCTGGTCGACGACGCCCACGAGCTTGTCCTCCTCGGTCACGAACAGCGTCGACAGCCCGCGGTCCAGCATGAGGTCGACGATGTGGCCGAGTGTGTCGTCGGGCGAGACCTTCACGACGCTCCTGGTCATGACGCTCCCGACATTGATCTGCGCCCTGGTCCTCCCGTCGAAGACCTTCCTGGGCGGCTTGGGGCTCCTCTGGGGCATGTCGCCCTTGGGGGACCAGATGGTGTCCATGATCTCCGTCATGCCCACCACGCCCACGAGCTTCCCGCCATCCCCTATGACCGGGAGCGCCTTCTCGTTCAGGCCCTCCATGACCACCTGGGCCCTGACCACAGACTCGTCCGGGGAGACCGAGTGCGGTTCCGCGGTCATGATGTCCTTGGCCTTGAGCAGCCGAAACTCCGATACGCTCGGCATCAGCTTGATCAGGTCCGAGCGCGAGACGAACCCCACGAGCCTGTTCCCGCGCATCACGGGCGCGCCCCGGATGCCAGTGGAGACCAGCAGCTCAGCGACGTCCAAGACGCTGTCGCCCTCGCTGACCTTCGAGACCGGGAGCATTATGGACGATACCTTCGCGTTGATGGGGACGCTCCTGCGCTCGATGAACGACGTGTAGCTCACGAGCCCCACGGGGATCCCCTTCGACAGCACTGGGAGCTCCTTGACCCTGTGCCTCCTTATCTTGGCGATCGCGTCCGAAACGGTGTCGCCCACATCGACTGTCACGGGCGACGTGGTCATGACCGACCTCGCCTTTATGTCGTCTGTCCGAGTCATCTTCTCCTCCCGCCCAACACTATCCCAAGCGTGGTATTTGCATATGTCGCATGGGTGGGGCGGGTCCACGTCCCCGGGGCCCGCGCGCAAATCGGCTTAGAACATCAAAAAAGAGCACTTCAGTCATCTGTGGACATGAAAGAATGCGCAAAATGTGATATCCGCCGCCCAGGCGTGGCGCCCGGCGCGGGAAAGGTTCATATCGGACACGAGCCTTCACCCGCGCGAGGCATTGTTTTTCCGTTTCCAGCCTCGCAATCCAGGAAACGCGGAAGGTCCGGAGGCTGTTCGGATGGTTCGCGTGCTGAGTAGCAAGTGGTTCTGGGCGGCGGCGTTCTCGCTGCTCTTCGTCCTGTCGATAGACCTGTGGGCGTGGGACTGGTCGTTCCCGACCCTGTTCGGGCTGCCCTACATCGTCACGTGGATAGCGGTATTGGAGGCGGCTCTGTTCGCACTGTACCTTCTGTTCGCCAGGTATTACTGGACCGAGGACGGGGGTGAGCGCTGATGGACATGGTCGCCGTCTCGTTCTTCGTCATCTACCTCGGCGTCATGCTGGCGATCGCGCTCTACGCC
The DNA here is from genome assembly GCA_050178275.1 of Thermoplasmata archaeon. Lineage (GTDB taxonomy): Archaea > Thermoplasmatota > Thermoplasmata > UBA10834 > UBA10834 > UBA9653. The sequence continues at coordinate 6,642 of JBFXGF010000004.1, forward strand.
TACAGGAGGTCCAAGAAGACCTCGGAGGACTACTTCGTCGCGTCGAGGAGCATCGGGCCCGTCGTGCTGTTCCTGTCCCTGGCGGCCACGAACTTCAGCGCGTTCACGTTCTTCGGGTTCGCCGGGGCGGCGTACAAGTTCGGGCTCGCGTACTACGGCATCATGGCCTTCGGGACCGGCCTGATGGCCATCTCGTTCTTCCTGCTCGGAAGGGGCATCTGGAGGCTGGGGAAGGAGCGAGGGTACATCACGCCCCCGGAGCTGATAGGGGACAGGTTCGACTCCGACTCGCTCAGGATGATCTTCCTCGCGGTCATGGTCGTGTTCACGCTCCCGTACATAGCGACGCAGGCGATCGGGGGAGGTATCGCGCTCACGCAGCTCACGGACGGGGAGGTGTCGTACGAGCTCGGGGCGGTGATCGTGACCGTCGTGGTCGTGGCCTACGTCACCATAGGCGGGATGAGGGCGGACGCGTACACGGACGTGCTCCAGGGGGTCATGATGCTCGTGACCCTGCTCGCGGCCGTCGGGATAGTGTCGGCCGGCCTCGGGGGGTTCACGGAGGCGAACACCAGGCTCGCGGAGGAGTTCCCCGAGCTGGTGTCGAGGCCCGGCGGCTCCGACTTCTTCACGCCCCAGATATGGCTTAGCTACATGCTCCTCTGGCTGTTCTGCGACCCGATGTTCCCGCAGCTCTTCGCCAGGTTCTACAGCGCGAGGGACGAGCGCTCCATCAAGCTCTCGATGATGATGTACGCGCCCATGACGGCGGTCGTCTTCCTCTGCCCCGTCCTGATAGGCGCCTGGGGCAACCTGGAGTTCACTGGCCTCACGGGCTCCGAGCCGGACCAGATACTGCCGATGATGGTCGGCGAGTTCGCGCCCGGGTGGATCCTCGGGATCATGCTCGCCGGAGCCTTCGCGGCGCTGATGTCCACCGCGGACTCGCAGCTGCTCGTCCTCAGCTCGATGCTGACGAGGGACGTCTACAGGAGATGGGTCAGGAAGGACGCCAGCCAGACGCACGAGTTCGTCGTCGGGAAGATACTGGTGGTCGCGCTCGCGCTCATAAGCCTCGCCATCGCCCTGAGCTCCGTCGAGACGCTCTTCGAGACGCTCACGAAGACGACCTTCACCGGGCTCGCGGTGCTGTTCCCCACGACCCTAGCGGCGCTGTACTGGAAACGCGCGAACAAGTGGGGCTGCATGGCGTCGATAATCGCGGGCGAGGGCGTCTACGTCGGGCTGTACTTCGGTGTGCTCCCGGCGTCGCTGGCCTGCGGGTTCCTCCCGGTCGTGCCCGTGATGGCCGCTGCCTTCTTGGCGCTGGTCGCGGTGTCGTTGCTCACACCTGGAAGACGCGCGGCCGCCGGATGACGCGGGCTCCCTCAGCTCCTCATCATCATGAACACGCGGTAGTCCATGTTGTACGTCAGGAACTCCGGCCAGTCCCACTGCTTGGACGCCACGAGCTGCTTCACGGTCCTCGTGAGGTCCGTCTGCCCGAGTATGATCAGGCCGGATGTGAGCGCGAACGTGGAGAACTCGCTGACCGTGATGGCCCCCCCGATGCACTGTTCCCACGAGCCGTCCTTCGCGTCCTGCGTGGTCCTGAAGGCGTCAGAGACCGCGACCCTCGCGCCCGACTTGGCGATCCTGGAGATCTCGTTGAAGACCGCGCGCTTGTCCGGGATGAGGTTGATCGTCGCCTGGCTAATCACCACGTCCGCGGAACGTCTCGCTATCGGGAGCTGCTCCATGTCCCCCTTGACGAGCTCGATGTCCATGTCCTTGAACCGCGAGTGCCTTGAGACGGATTGCGCGACCCTGAGGCCGTGGGACGAGAAGTCCACGCCTATCATCCTGCTCGGGGGGGAGACCTCCATCGCCCTGAACGCGAGCGTGCCCGTGCCCATGCCGAGGTCCACGACGACCTTACCCGTCAGTGGCAGGACCATCGATATCAGCGGGTCGGCGACAGCGGCCAGCCTCTTCCTGCGCTCGGAAGCGGCTTTCTCGTCGTGGCTCCCCCACTGGGCGTCGTACGCGGCCATCGTGCTGCGTTTGACGTCCCTGTCCCCAGAGCATGCTGGACACCTGTGCTCGTCCATAGGTCGCGCTCTCCCCGGTCCTCCATGAGCGCATTGGCGGCCCCGGCTAAAAGACTTCTTTAGGATTGACGACAGTACCCGTACCCTTCAGCGGACTTCTAGCGTCTGTCATGGGAGAGGATTGTTTGGACCGCGTACGGAAGATGGTCACCCCCTCGCTCTATCTGCAGGGCAAGGGCGTCGTCTACTACCTGGGGCAGAGAGCGCAGGCCTACGGCAACCGGGCGTTCGTCATAGGCGGCAAGACCGCCCTGGCTGTCGTCGGGGACAGGGTGAGGAAATCGCTCGAATCGAGCGGGATCGACATAGCGCTCTGGGAGGACGGGGTCAGCGAATGCACGATGGCGACCATCGACCGACTCGTCGCCGCTGGCAGGAAGGCCGCGCCGCACTTCGTCGTGGGCGTCGGCGGCGGGAAGGCGGTGGACACCGCGAAGGCCGTCGCGTGGAAGCTGAAGGTCCCGACGGTCATCATCGGGACCCAGTGCGCCACGAACGCAGACACGAGCGCCGAGATCGTGGTCTACAACGATGACCATGTGTTCGTCGAGTGGCTGACGGTGCCGCACAACCCTGTGCTGGTGATAGAGGACACCGACGTGCTGGCGAAGGCGCCCCCGAAGTACCTCGTCTGGGGCATGGGGGACGCGCTCTCCACGAAGTTCGAGGCCGAGGCGTACGCGAAGGCGCGGAGGAAGAAGAAGGACGGCAACGTGCCGACGACCGCGGCGTTGGCGCTCGCCGACGCGTGCTACGCCAGCCTCATGGAGCACGGGCTCAAGGCCTTGCACGACATCCAGAGCGGATCGCACTCGCGGGACGTGGACGATGTGATCGAGGCGGTCAAACTCTCCTCGGGCATGGCGTTCGAGAACACCGGGTGCGCGCTCGCCCACGCCCTCCACAACGGGCTCAAGAAGACCGGGGAGGTCCACGGGGAGCACGGCGAGGTGGTGGCGTACTGCACGCTCGTCCAGATGGCGTACGAGGGCCGGCGCAAGGAGGAGGTGTCGGCCGTGAGGACCTGGTGCCAGAAGGTCGGCCTGCCTACATCGGTCAAGACGCTCGGGGACCCGTCCAAGGCGGCGCTCAGGAAGGCCGCGGAGTACGCCGCCGACAAGGACCCCGACTCGAAGAACATGCCTGACAAGATGAAGCCCCAGGACATCCTGAAGGCGATCGACGCGATCGAGGAGCTGCGGTGAACTGGCGCGCGGCGCGTCCAGAATTCGCTGCGTTAACTCATTTTGACAACATATTTGTACTCACAAACGGGTACGCCTTCAGGCCCGCCCGAGGGGACCGGGCGGGTCATTCGACTCAGCGCGACGGATGGGATCAGCACATGGTCGGGGATTCTAAAGGGCATCGAGAGAGTTCTTCATCTGGGGGCGTACGTGTCAAAGCTTCTCACGGCTCGGCCGCGGGCGCCAAAGGCACCGACAACCCGAAGAGTGTCGTCATGAAGGCGGCGGAACTGGGGCGGCTCGACCCGGCCCAGACCGATGTGCTCCTGCACCTCGCGTCGCGCGTCGGGCTCCTGGGGTTCGAGAACGACAAGGTCGTCTCGGCCATGGTGACCGAGATCGCGCTCGAGGTCTCCGCTGGCAAGAGGATGAAGCTCGCGCGGAAGCTTAGGAGACAACTGGAAGGCGACGGGCTCTTGAAGGACCTGGTGCCTGTGCTGTGTGGAGCGTTCTCACTTGACTGAACCACCGGCGTCCGAGGAGCCTTTGAGGGTGCACGGCAAGGACTACCTCGACAACATCGCGAAGGTGAAGCTCGCTAAGGCGGCCTATGAGCTGGGGTTCGAGGTCGGGGAGCACGGGCACGAGGACTCCGTCGGGTGGGTCGACGCCGAGTTGAAGCACATCATCCAGCAGGCCGAGGAACTGGATGTCATGGACATGATCAGGCGCAGGTACGAGTTCGGGAAGGAGAAGGGCCGCACCAGGAAGCAGGAGAAAGTTGCGGACATCTCGCCCAACCACATGACGAGGCCCCGCAGGCCGGGGGCCCGGCCGAGCGTGTCCGAGATACCCGAGGACGCGAGGCAGGGGGTCTTCTCCCCGCGCGTGTCCCCCGAGGAGAGCATCTGGTCGACCATATCCATCATGAGGTTCGCGCGCGGGGACGAGCAGCTGCAGTCCCACCTTTGGAACCTGTTCGCTGGCGTCGGCGACCTCCACGACAAGATCATGGGCATGCCTTTGGGCGGGACGCCCGAGGTGACCTTCGATTCCGCCCTCGGCATGATAGCCGAGGTAGGGTGGCTCAGCACTTACGACATCAGGTTCTTCGACGAGAGGAGCGCGATGGCGAGCGTGGACGCCACATCGATGCTGGCCCGTTCGTTCGGGAAGTGCGCGACCCCCATGTGTCTCCCGATCGTGAGCATGCTCGAAACCGCGGGGTTCAAGGCCTTCGGGCGGCCGACGCTCGCGGTGGAGGAGATGTGCATGGCCCAGGGGCGGGACCACTGCACGTTCAAGCTCTTCCCGCGCGATGTCTCCCACGGGTAGGGCGTCCGGGGACCGCGACGGTCACGCGGCCGAGGGCCCCTCGTGCCAGAACGGTCTTCTGAGGACGCTGAACCTGTGCCTGGATATCAGTACGGCGGCCGTCACGACCCCCGCGACGTCGAATATCACATCCCCGAGCGTGTCCGCTCCCGGGTGGAAGTTGCCCCAGCCGAACAGCATGTCCGTGAGGAACTCCGTGAACTCGAAGCTGACGGAGACCACGAGCATCGTGGCCACGGCGAGTATGAACTTCCTGCGCCCGTTCTCCTTCGGGGGGCCCGACGGGCTCACGGCCCAGCATATGAGCGACCACAGGAAGACCGTCATGAACATCGCGCCCAGGAAATGGGCCGTGAGGTCGTACCAGGACAGGTGCGAGGCCGAATAGCCGAAGTACTGCGGCAGGCCGGCGTCCACGATGACCGTGAACACCAGTAGCAGCACCGCGCCCCCCGTGATCACGGCCTTCCGCTTCAGCTCGACCGCGACGAGCGGGAGGGCGATACCCAGGGAGAACGCGTACGTCCAGGACGACCATGTCCATCCGCCCAGGTACATCGAGAGTGAGAAGAGCGACAGGAGCATCACGAGGACGGACACCGACGCGAACGGGAACTCGGACAGTCCAGGGAGCCCGCCCTTCCGGGCCAGCCACACGACCGGCGCCCGCTGGGACTCCATCGAGAGCATCCGCCTGCTGAACCGCTCGATATGCGGTGCCCTCGGCGGGCCCGTGTCCCGGTGTCTAGAGGGTGCCTCGGTCGGTGTCACCACAATCGCAGAGGCCTTTGGCCGGATATAGCGCTTTTCCCTTCTGGGGCTGCTGGCGCGCTCATACTCCGAGGGTCCGCGTGTGGGCCGCCACTATCGCGTCGCCCTTCCTCGCGACCTCGGGGTCCACGTCGGGGACGGCGTGCTCCGCGAGCACCTTCTTCGCGATCGCCTTCGCCTCGGGGACCATCGATGTCGAGAGCGTCGCCTGCCAACCCTTCCACTGCTGGTCCCTGAATATCAGCTCCTTCTTGAAGTTCCTCACCGTGTGCATGTGTTTCAGGAACGTGTTGCCGTGGCCGACCGCCTCGACGACCTCCGTGGCCGCGGAGGCCTCGCTGATCTCGAACCGGGTCATGTATTTCCTGCAGTCCAGCCACAGGTAAGAGTCGATAACGACCTGCTCCAGGGCCGCGCCCTTGGCGGCGTCGCAGCTGCCAGCGCCGGCGACCATGTCCGAGCCGGACATGGACGCGAGGGCGGTCGTGAGCAGCTCGGTGAACGAAGCCTGCACGCCCGGGACCTTCGTCTCGATGCCCCAGTTGCCCGTCTGGGACGGGAGCCCGTACCTCTTCGCCATCTGCGACGCGCCCGAGGCGATCATCGGGAGGTTGTGGGATGCGTAGTCCATGATCCCCGTGGTCATGTCTATGGGGGCCGACTCCGAGCTGTACACGAACGGCGCGCCCGGGGCGGCCGTCTGGGATATCACCAGGCTCGCGAGGTTCTCGGCGTTGATGTTCACGAGCGTCCCGCACGTGGTGACGGGCGCGGACATTCCCGAGAGTGACATGGACATGCACACGACCGGGACGCCGGCCTTGGAATACTCGACCTGGCCCTCAATCGAGGCCTTCTCGAACTCGAGCGGAGCGATTGGGCAGCTGATGACGGAGAACAGAGGCTTCCTCCTGAGCTGCTCGGGGCCTCCGGCGACGAGCGCCCCGAGGTCCACGAGCCTCTTGGCCTCCTCCGCGCCCTTGGGCGTCGGGATCACATGGATGTGCTTCGTGCAGTTCCTCAATGTCGTCCAGAGGGAGTGGAGCGCCAGGGCGTCCTGGCGGACGTCGCCCGCGGTCACCGTTGTCCAGACGATGTCGACCGCGTCCATGGCGTCGGCGACTCGCGAGAAGTTCGCGAGGTCCTTGGCCGTGGTCGGCCTCTTCTCCCCGGTGTCGATATCGTAGGTGTAGACCGCCAGCCCGGTCGTGGTCATCAGGGGCCATGAGTCGACCGGGATGACCTTCTCGTTCTTCGGGTCCCTCGCGCCCAGCACTATCCTCTTTGGCGCCTTCGAGACGGCGTCCTTCACCATCGACTCCGGGATCTTCGCGATGCCTTTGTCGTTGTCCACCGACGCGCCCGCCTGCTGGAGCATGGCCAGCACCTTCTGGCTCTTCACCATCACGCCGATGTTCTCGAGCCACTTCAGGCTCGTCGCATGTACAAGCTCTTCCTCGCCTCTGTCCAAGAACCTCAACCTGGCGACCGCCACAGGTGCCACCTCCAGCCCTGATCCGCTCCGGGCCGGAGGGAGCATGTCCGCTTCTGTTCTTTAGGTTTTGCTGAACACGATGCATGACTGTTAAGTATCCTCCGGTCGATACGCGGGCGAGGGCTTTCCCCGAGCCGCGGGGGGAGCCGTGGGGAGAGCGGACAATGGTCACATTCTACAGGCCCGAGGGGCACAGGTCTTCGCTAAGGCTTCCCACTCAGAACAGGGAGGCGTCCGTAGACCAGGTGCTCATACGGCTCTTACTCCACCTCGGTGCCGGACTGCAGGTCGGAAAGACCGTCCAGTGACGCGCACCCGCTTTGCGGCCGCGAGGCTCGGCCGCGCAACATGTTTCATCGCCGTCTCGTGCGGCGCGCTGTTTGGCCCTGGCCCGTGCTGGCCAGGGATGTGAGGTTCCATAGGAGGATTGAGATGACAAGTGAGAAGGAAGCCATATTGGCGGAGTTGGAGAACGGAGTCAAGAACCTGCAACAGGAGGTGGCGGTCGAGGCCGCGAAGAAGGCCGTGGCCGCGGGCGTGAGCCCCGTGGAGGCGATCGAGGACGGACTCGCGAAGGGCATACGCGAGGTCGGGGAGAAGTTCGCGAAGAAGGAGATGTTCGTCGTCGAGCTGATCTACGCCGCCGAGATCATGAGCGTCGCGATAAAAGTGCTCGAGCCTGAGCTGAAGAAAGCATCGGCCCAGAGGAACGTGGTCGGGCGCGTGGTCCTGGGGACCGTCGCGGGGGTCATACACGACATCGGGAAGAACCTCGTGCGGATCATGCTGGAGGCGAGCGGGTTCGAGGTGCGGGACCTCGGGAAGGACGCGCCGACCGAGGACTTCGTGTCGGCGGCCAAGGAGATGGGGGCGGACCTGCTGGGGGCGTCCTCGCTGATGACCACGACCGTCGAGGTGCAGAAGGAGGTCGTGGACGCGCTCAGGGGCGCCGGCATAGACGCCCCGCTGCTCGTAGGCGGGGCCGCGGTGTCCGAGGAGTGGGCGAAGGAGATAGGGGCGCACTACGCCTCGGACGCGAACAGCGCGGCCGTGACCGCGAAGCGGCTCCTGGGGAAGGGGGGCTGAGCCCATGGACGCGAACTTCAAGCCCGGCAGGTTCGGCATGAAGCGGCTCGAGGTGATGGACCCGAAGGACGCCGAGGCGGTCCATCTGAAGTCGCTCCACCTCCTGGAGACGATGGGCATCAAGGTCGTGAGCGAGGAAGGGCGGAAGCTGCTGAAGGAGGCGGGAGCCGAGGTCGACGAGAAGACGCACATCTGCAAGATACCCGGCAGCCTCGTCGAGGAGTCGCTCAAGAGATGCCAGCGGCCGGTCAGGATGGCCGCGCGCAACCCGAAGTACGACTTCGTGCTGGATGGCGAGCACTGCTACACGTGCACGGACGGCGTCGGGCTATCTACGATAGACCTCGACACGGGCGAGAGGAGGCCGTCGACGCTCAAGGACGTCGCCGACTCCGCCAAGATCGTGGACGACCTGCCCATGATGCACATGTACAACCCTCTCGTGACGCCGCTCGACGTCCCGAAACACGCGCACACGGTCCACGAGTACATGGCGGCTCTGGAGAACTGCGAGAAGCACTACACGACGGGCTCCACCTACCAGAGGGAGGAGGCCCTGTGGGAGATAGAGATGGCCAGGGCGGTCGTCGGGGGTGAGGAGGAGCTGAGACGGCGGCCGATCATATCGAGCCTTACGTGCACGACATCGCCGATGGTGCTCGGGATGACGACAGACGCCGCGATAGAGTTCTCCCGGGCCGGGTGCCCTCCCCTGCTGATGGCCATGCCGCTGATCGGGGCGACCGCGCCCATGACCGTGGCCGGGGCCGTCGTCCTGGGCAACGCGCAGGTGATAGCGCTCGCGACCGTGCTTCAACTGGCGGCCCCGGGGTCGCCCCTGTGCTACTCGAGCGAGCCTATGGCCATGGACGTCCAGAGCGGCCTGTTCGAGGGGTTGTTCCCTGCGGCGGACATGGTCAGGGCGGCGCATGTGCAGATGGCCAGGCGCTACGGGATACCGATCTTCATCGGTGGCTGGGGCACATGCTCCAAGGCGCCCGATGTGCAGGCGGGGTACGAGAAGGCCTTCTCGGCGTTCATCGCGTACCTGAGCGGCGCGGACATGACCTCCGGGCCGGGACTGCTGGAGAACTGGACCGTGTTGTCGTTCGAGCAGCTGCTGATAGACCACGAGATGTTCACCATGATGGCGGATATGCTCAAGGGGTTCTCCGTGGACGACGTGACGGTGCCCATGGACGTCATTATGGAGGTCGGGCACGAGGGGCACTACATGGGCAAGAAGCACACGCTCGACCACTTCAGGGAGATGTGGCAGCCAGTGGTCACGGACGGGCGGACTTACAAGGAGTGGAAGGCGGGAGGCAGCAAGAACGCGGTCGACCACGCCCGTGAGAAGGCGAAGGAGATACTGAGGACGCATGTGGCCGGGCCACTCGCCGAGGACCTGAGGAAGGACCTGAAGGCTCTTG
>JBFXGF010000005.1:0-15771 GCA_050178275.1 Thermoplasmata archaeon
CAGGAAAGTCTGAGTCCCCCAGGGTCGGTCAGCAGGTCGTGATCTCCTCTCTTATGTCGATCTCCTTCTCTCTGAGCCGCCTCATGAAATCACCTGTGGGCAGCTGCTCAGGTATCACGATGCCCTTGTCCTTCACGAGACCGTCGATGAGGATCTCCGTGGCCACCGCGCCCCCGGTCCCTACCAGGTAGGCCCCGGCGTTGGTGCGGAAGCGTTCGTACGCCTTCTCGTGAGAGAGCACGGTCCACACCTTCACGAGGGTCTTCTTGCCATCCTTCAAACCCAGGACATTCACGACGAAGCATGTGTCCCCCTTCACCTTGTCCGCGAACAGGGAGGGTGGGGGGAGCATGGCCGCCACGACGTCCAGAGGTCTCACCTTGACTCCTTTGACCTCGACCGGGTCCTTGCCCAGCAGCCCCCACTTGCGGAATATCTCCGCGGCATGGGCGAACCGGTCATCGATTCCGATGTTGAACGACGCCTCCTTCAAGGTCGGGATCCCGAGGGGCATGAAGTAGGTCTCGTCGTGGTTCGTGCTGTAAACCGGGAGCGGGCCGACCGGGGAAGGGAAGTCGTACACCTGTCTGGCGCTGAGCGGGGGTATGAACTCCATCATCCCGTTCCTGAACACGGCCGCGGGCACGCTCGTCTCGTCCAGCAGGTCCACGGGGGACCAGAGGGAGAACGACTCGAGTCCCTCCACGGCCCCTGTGTCGCCATCGAATATGTGCGCCTCGTCCGCCCTATCCAGCTTGGCCGCCGCGTGCATCGCGAACACATCGGACATGCCCGGCTCCTCGCCCATGCCCACGAGGGCCGATATCCCCGCCTTCCGGCACATCTCGGAATAACGGTCGAAGTCCGGGCCAGTGCTGTCGAACGGCATGCCGAAGTCCACGTAGTCCGTGCCCGTCTCCGAGGCGACCTCCATCACGGCGCGGTTCATGCGCCACGGCATGGTCGCGACCACGATGTCCGCGTCCTTGAGAAGGCTGGCCAAAGCCTCCCGGTCCCTGCCATCCACTTCGATGACGGATACCTTGTCCATGCCCAGCCGGTCCTTGAGCGCCCGGGCGCCGTCCGTCTTGAAGTCGGCGAGGACAAGCCTGCCGACTTTGGCGTTCTTGGCGAGGTGCTCCGCGCAGACCAGTCCGCAGACCCCGCACCCTAACTGAACGACATCCATCTACTTTCCCCTAGGCCAGATACGCTAGGTTTTACTTGTCCTTTGCCGGTCCTCGTCCCCGCGTGAGCCTATGGGTACGGGTCACACGGAGCCAGTGGGGCGACGGCCCTCGTGAGCTGGTTGAATGCGCTACTACAAATAGTTGGACTGGCTAGACAGTACCGAGGCGGGCGCAAACCGCGCTCGCCAGAAGGAGAAATAAGCAATGAGCTATGGCTCGTACGGAGGCGGCAGCCGAAGGTACGACTCGGGCCCGAGGGAGATGCACAAGGTAAAGTGCTCTGACTGCGGGTGCGAGGCAGAGGTACCCTTCAAGCCGACAGAGGGACGCGCAGTCTACTGTCAGGCCTGCTTCCAGAAGCACAGACCCCCACGAAGAGATTCGTTCTGATCGTTGAGTTCATTTTTATGGATTGATCGTTCATTTCGTTTTGATTCACAAACCCCTTAGCTGATTATTTCGCAATTCTCGGATGGACGATAGTCACGTCGCCCAGGCGGGTCGCGCTCGGTTCAGACGAGGGTGTCCTTGTTGAGGACAACCTTGCCGTCGACGACAGGGGTGCCCTCCTCGACCACATGCTTCATCCTGCCCCTGGCCCAGTTCCTGGGGCCGCCGAACCTTCCGTCCGAACAGACGACGCGGTGACAGGGCACGACGGGCCAGAGAGGGTTCTCGTGGAGCGTGTTCGCCACCGCCCTGCTGGCTTTCGGCCTCCCGATCGCCTTGGCTACCCGCCCATAAGTGCTGACCTTCCCCCTGGGTATCCTGAAGGTCGCGATGTAGACCGCCTTCTCGAAATCCGACCAGCCATCGAGGTATTCCAGTATGTCCTCCTCCGTCCGGACGTCCGCCTTCCTCATGAACTCAACCTCGTCTTCGATCAGTCGGGACAAGATGCCCGACGCAGCCAGTAACGCCGCCGAGGGTAATCTCGATATCGGTGAGGGAGGTCCGAAAGTGCCCGGCCGGCCAGTCTAGAAAGGCATAAGGCCTGCGGGCGCAATGGCGCCGTCGCCATGCAGCTGTCGAACTGGCTCGACTGCCCGCACCTGAGACGGGCATCCGCACAGGTCCCTGGCCTGTCCTTCCGTGGTTTCCGAGGCGCGCCGGACATCGAGAAGATGTCCACTGTAAGCCACATGAGCTGGAAGGCCGACGGCGTGGAATGGCTCCTCGCGGCCGAGGAGACGGCCTCATGGCTCGAGGACAAGTCCGACCACGACCGCCACATGGATCTGCTGTTCGCCGAGGTCGAAGGGGACGTCGTGGGATACTCAGAGGTCGTCTGGGACTCCTCCGTGGCGGACCCCAAGTACTACGGCCACTCGGTATACCTCCTCCCGGGGTGGCGCGGCAAAGGGATCGCCGAGGCCATGTTCGAGAGCAACGAGGCCAGGATCCGGGAGATCTCGGCCGCCTACCCGGCCGGAGGAAGGGCATATATCAGGGTGTGGGCGTACGACGGCCCGAGCGAGTGGAGGAGTGTCATCGAGTCATCCGGGTTCTTCCCGGCCTGGCACCTCCTGGAGATGGCGCACGCCGACCTCGTCTCCGTCAGGGACTGCCCCACGCCTGAAGGTCTGGATTTCGGGCCCGTGCGGCCAGACGAGTACCCGAAGGTCTGGGCTCTGTTCCGCGAGTGTTTCTCCGACGAGCAGTGGTCCTCGCCCGAGAAGTGGTCGGAGAAGGCGTATCGCGAGTGGCTCGCCTCCCCCAACTTCATGCCGGCGCTGTGGATGGTCGCCCGTTCGGGGGAGGACGTCATAGGCGTCGTCGAGAACTATGCGAACAAGGACGAGTGGGCCGCCTATGGCAGGAAGGTCGCCCACAGCAACCGCGTCTGCGTCAGGTCTGATTGGCGCAGAAAAGGGGTTACCACATACCTTTTAACACAGTCTTTGAAGCTATTAAGGGGTATTGGTGTGGAGGAGATCACGCTCGATACCGAGGTGGAGAACAAGAGCATGGCGATGAAGGTCTACGAGGGTGTCGGCTTCACTGCCCGGAGGACCTTCACGTTCTACGCGAAACCCTTGTGACCGCACGCGCCCCGCGCCGCCTGAACGTTTATCTCCCCGGCCTGAGTTCCTCGGTCATCGGCCGCGTCTTGAAGAGGCTCCATCGATGGTTGGCAGGTCCGATCTTCACATTGTCCGCATGAGGGAACCACACCTCCCAGAAGTCTTCAGGCTCATAGACAACGAGCGCTGGGGCTGGGAGTTCGAGGAGATACAGGCCATCCACCGGCTCGACCCGGTGAGCTCGCTCGTCGCGCTGGACGGGAGGGAGATAGTGGGCCTGGTCACGTGCGTGGACTTCGGCTCGTTCGCGTCCATTGTCCACGTGATCGTCAGGAAGGGCTGGAGGAAGAAGGGCATCGGCCTGAAGATGATGGAGCGGATCCTCGCCGAACTGGATTCCAGGGGCGTGTCGACCGTGGAGCTCCACGCCGAGCGGAAGGCGATCGAATTCTACGCCCCGTTCTCGTTCAGGAAGCTCGACGAGATATCCTATTTCGTGAGAGAGCTGCCAGCCGAGGCCGCCGTCCCCGACCTCGGGCCCGGGGACCCCTTCTCGTGGGTCCCGCCCGGTGACGCGCCCAAGACGGCGAAGACGTTGTCCTCCGTCCTCGGCTATGACGAGGGCGACCTCCAGAGGGCCTTGGTCAAGTTCCCTCCCGACCACACGCTGCTCCGGTCGGAGGGCGGGCGGCCAACGGCCCTGATGCTGTCCCGGATCGGCCGTGACCTCAACGCGGTCGGCCCGTGGGTCATGGACAACCCGGGAGGGAAGGATGCCGACGCGATGATGCGCGCGTTCCTGTCGACGACACCCCGCAAGAGGGTGGACATCCTCGCCCCGTCTTCCAGCGAGGTCTCGGCGACTTGCCTGCAGGCCTGCGGGTTCGGCCTGGCCAAGGCGGGGATCTTGAGGCTCGCGCGCTCCTCGGTACACGTGTCCAAGTACCCTGAGAGCGTCCTCTCCATCGGTCACCTGTGTCTCATCTGATCGGCGCCGGGGGACTTGCCCGCCTGGTCCCCAGTGGCGCACTCAGTGCGTGCCCATAACCTCTTCGCACACGGGAAGCACGGGCACCTCGGCCCTGGTGAGCTCCTTCTCCATGCCCATGACGTACTGAGTCCCCATCGGCGTGTCGCCCTTCTCCCAGTCGTCCAGGGTCCGGGCGAGCACGACGAGGTCCGGCTGGACCGCCTTGACGACGTCCGCGAAGTTCAAGGCCGTGACATGGGCCTTGACGTCGACATGGTCTATGACCTTCTCCTCGACCGCCTCGGGCCGTTCGTGCGGGTCGGCGACCACTATCTCCATGTCGGGATTCTTCATCAGCTGTCTGATTGCCTGTATTCCGAGTCTCCCAGCTCCTATGACCAACACCCTCATCTCATCCATCTCCTCAGATTATCCCGAACTCCACGAACAGGTAGACCATCACCACGACGATCGCCACCGCGGGGAAGGTGACCCTGATGCCGCCCAACGCGATGTCTCGCCTCGAGACGATCCCGGTGGAGAATATGAGCGTGAACGGGGGCGTCCCGATGGGCGTCACGAACGACAGGGACACGCCCAGGCCGCAGACCAGCACGAGCAGCTTCGGGTCGACGCCTAGCGACGAGGACATCCCTATCAGGACAGGGGCGAGGATCGCCGCGGTCGCCGTGTTGCTCATGAAGTTCGACATCGCGACGGACACGAGGGCGACGATGAGCATGATGACGAGTATGTGGAGGTCCCCGGTGACGGATGTGATCCCATCCGCCATCCACTGGGCCGCCCCCGACTGCTGCAGCCCCTCCCCGAGGGCCAGCCCAGCGCCTATCACGAGGAAGATGTCCCACGATATGGTCCTCGCGTCCTGCCACTCGAGTGTCTTCGTGGCGAACAGGAGGACGGAGGCGCCCAGGGCCACGATGGTCGCGCTCATGAAGCTGGCGGGCACGCCGAACAGCTCCCCTATGCTGGCTCCTGCGATCCACAGCGCGACCGTTGGGACGAATATCCCGATGGTCTTCTTCTCGCCCATGCTCAGGGGCCCCATCTGTCGCAGCTCCTTCCGGATTGGCGCGATCTCGAGGGACCTCGTCTCAATCGGGAACACCTTCTGCAGCAACGCCCACGCCAGGACCAGCAGGATCATGCTCGTGGGGAGCCCGATCTTCATCCAGTCCACGAAGCTCCAAGTCGTCTCCTGCGCGAGGAGCGCGGACGCGACCGCGTTGGGGGCTGAGCCCGTCACGGTGGCCATGCCGCCGATCGCGGAGCCGATGCCTATCCCTATCAGGAACAGCACGGACAGCTTGCCCTTGTCCTTCTCTGCCCTGGACGCGATCCCCAGGACCACGGGGATCAGCAAGGCCACCGTGGCCGTGTTCGATATCCACATCGAGAGCACGGCGGAGACCAGCATGAAGGAGAAGAGGATCTTGTTGACCTCGCCGCCGAACTTGGACACTATGGAATACGCGAGACGCCGGTCGATCCCGTGCTTCCTGAACGCCTCGGAGAGTATGAGGCCGCCCATGAGAAGGTACACGACTGGGTCGGCGAACGGCATGAGCGCCTCGGCGGTCGGGAATATCCCGTAGAACGTGAGGAGGACCGGCACGAGCAACGCGGTCACGGGGAGAGGCAGCGCCCCGAAGGTCCACAGCATGGATATGCACACGAAGATTGCGAGCGCGTACTGCACCTGCTGCTCCAGCCCGAGAGGGACAATCGTGAGTATGACCAGGACCGCCAGCGGGAGGGAGAGCTTGATCGACTTCTGGGCAAGCTTCGGAAGCCTGGCGAAAGGCCTGAAGAATGATGGCGCGACCTCCGCGATCCCTGCCCCGAAGAGCTCGATGCCCCCGATGACTGTCTTGAGCGGCTTCCTCTTATCGTGCGGGTCTCTCATTTCCCCCCCGATGATTGCCTCGAAGTTATTTCAAGCCGTCGGGGGCTGTCGCGTCGGCTCCAGCTTGGCCTAATGGCGCGCGTGCCGCCGTGACCATGCTCGCGCACGGTCGCATCAGTGGCGAGGCGCGACCTCTCGTGCGAGGTGCTAGCACGTCTTGCGCTCCCAGGCTGTAGTCCCAAACTATTAATGCCCGAATATGTACATCATGAGTCCGATGTTCCCATCTCGAGTGGCATCACTGAAGGTCTCGGGGATAAGGAAGCTCTTCGAGGCTGCGCCGGCCGACGCCATCAACCTTGGCCTGGGGGAACCGGACGTCCAGCCGCCGCAGGAGATGATAGACGCCTACAAGGCGGCCCTGGACAAGGGGTACAACAAGTACGGCCCCAGCGCAGGCGTGAAAGAGCTCCGCGAGGCGATAGCCCGCAGCCTGAAGCGCTTCAGGAAGGATGTCGCCTACGAGAACATCATCGTGACCGCCGGCGCCACCGAGGGAATGATGATCGCCTGCGAGACGATCATCGGTGAGGGGGACGAGGTCCTCGTGCCCAACCCGGGGTTCATCGTGTACGGCCCGGATGTCGTCCTTGCGGGTGGGAAGGTCGTGGAGTACTCGCTCAGGCACGAGAACGGTTTCCTGCCGGACATCGAGGAGATAAAATCCCTGGTCACGCCGAAGACCAAGGCGATCATAGTCAACTCGCCGTCCAACCCGACCGGGACCGTGTTCCCGAAGGATGTGGTCAAGGCGTTCGCCGACGTCGCGACCGACGCTAGCCTGTACATACTCTCGGACGAGGTGTACCACAACTTCGTGTACGACGGCGAGCACTGCTCGTTCGCGCGGTTCCATGACGACACCATTATCGTCGACTCGTTCTCGAAGACATTCGCGGCCACCGGCTGGAGGATCGGCTACGTGGCGACGTCGAAGGAGATCGTCCAACAGCTCGCGAAGGTGCAGTATTACACGCTCGCGTGCCCCCCGACCGCCACGCAGTATGCCGTGCTCCAGGGTCTGAGGATGGAGAATCAGTACAGGAAGCAGCTGCTGGAGACGTTCAGGAGGAGGCGCGACGTCGCGATGAGGAAGATGGCGCAGATACCGACCTTCTCGACACCTCCGGTGACCGGCGCGTTCTACGTGTTCCCCAAGTACTCCCAGGCCATCGGCTCGGAGGATTTCGCCATGCGGATACTGGACAAAGGCGTCATATGTGCCCCCGGGAGCGCCTTCGGGACCAGGGGCGAAGGGCACCTGAGGTTCTCCTACGCCAACTCCGAGGAGAACATCGAGAAGGGCCTGGACCTGGTCAAAGAAGTCGCGGCGGGCATCTGACCGGGCGTCTGCACTAGTATTATATGGATACCCATATCTTTAGGTCGTATGCCAGGCCAGGGCGCCAGTGAGTCCTCTGGGGCTGCAAGGCTCATGAGCCCGAAGGCGGCGCTCTCCGTCCTCAGCAACGTCCTCGGTGCGGTCCTGGGCACGACAGCGCTCATCTTCATAGCACAGAACATGGGCCCGTCGGCCCTGGGGATTCTCGGATACGCGATGGCGTCCATTGGCATCCTGAGCTTCCTGTCGGACTTCGGCATGGGCTCGGTCCACAGGACGCACATCAAGCACTCCGTGGACGTCAGCAAGTGCATCGGCGCTTACGCGGCGATCCGGCTGGTCCTTCTGGGCATCTTCTCGGTTGTCACCCTCGTCTTGATAGAGCTCTGGAAGAGCGGCGTCGTGGGCGCCGAGATGCCCGGGAACCAGCTGGTCTTGGGCCAGCTCGTCGACTCGATGTACATATTCCTCGTGTACTACGTCCTGCTGGGGATCAGTCAGATCGCCACGCACACGTTCGACGCGCTCGACTCGATGGCCAAGGTCCACGTGCCAGCGATTCTGGAGCTCGTGGTCAGGGTGTCGTTCGTCATCTACATCGCGACCTCCGCGTTCGCCACCACCACGAACGGCCCCGCCCTTCTCGCGAGCGCCTACGCCGCGGGCATGGTGGCGTCGATGCTCCTCGTGGCCCTGCTGATGAGGTCCTACCCGATCTCGAAGCCCGACAGGTACACCGTCATGAGCTACATACGGGCCCTGGTCCCCGTCTTCATCGTCTCCATGACGTTCATTTTGGACCTGTTCCTGGACAAGTTGGTGGTCGGGTACTTCTGGGGCGAGTTCGAGCTTGGCCTGTACTTCGGCGTCCAACGGATGGCCGTGTTCGTCGGCGTGTTCTCGCTGTCGGTCGCGACCTTGATACTCCCGTCGGTGACGACCTATTTCATCAAGCGGGACGTGGCCGCGAGCTGGGAGGTCGTGAACCAGGCCGAGAGGTACGTCTCCCTGGTGGTCGTGCCGACGGCCGCGTTCTACCTCATGTACGGCTCGGACTTGATCAGGTCGTTCCTCACCGAGGACTTCGCCCCGGCGGTCACCACGATGGACCTGCTGGTCATCTCGGCCACGGTCCTCGCCCTAGTGCTCCCGCTCAGGTCCGTGATAGTGGGCGTCGGGCGCCAGGTCACGCTGTTCATGGTTAACATCGGGGGCCTGTCCCTGCAACTCGCGCTGATGCTCATACTCGTCCCGGACTCTATATTCGGGCTCAAGATGATGGGGCTCAAAGGCCTCGGCGCCGCCGCTGCCCTGATGGTCACGTCCGTGTACTACTTCTTCGTCCTCAGGTACATGGCCTGGCGCATAGGGAGGATATTGCCGAACTCGCGCTCCTTCAAGCACATCGCCAGCGCCGTGGTCATGGTGGGCACGATGTACGTGGTCGACTGGTTGATCATACCCACGGTCGACTGGTTCGCGCTCATCTTCCTCGCGGTCCTGGGTGTCCTCGCTTACGGCACAGCCGCGTACCTCCTGGGCGAGCTCGACAGGGACGACTACCGGGACTTCAGGGCGATGCTCAACCCACAGGACACGTTCCAGTATGTCGTGAACGAGCTGGTCGGCAAGCGCGCCTGAGCTTCGAGATGTTTATAGTACGAGAGTTTGATTACGGCGCCGTCCACCATGTCGGAAACCACCATCATCACGCACGCGTCTGAGCTGGTAACGCTCAGGGGCCCGAAACGGTCCAGGGCGAAGGCGGAGATGTCCGAGCTGTCCATCATACCCGACGGCGCGGTCGTAGTCTCCGAAGGGGCGATAGAGGATGTTGGCAGGACGGAGTCGATCCTCAAGGAGCACGACGCGTCAGGGGTCGAGCGGTTGGACGCGTCCGGGAAGGTCGTGATGCCCGGCCTGGTCGACCCGCACACGCACCTGGTGTTCGCGGGCTCGAGGGAGTTCGAGCTGGACCTGAAGTTGAAGGGCAAGACGTACCTCGAGATCATGGCCGCCGGGGGAGGCATACTACGGACGGTCATGGACACCAGGGCCGCGGGGGAGCGCGAGCTGTTCGAGCAGTCCGCGGAGAGGCTGCGGTCGATGATCGCCCACGGCTCCACGACCGTGGAGGCGAAATCCGGGTACGGCCTGGACCGGGAGGTCGAGCTCAGGATGCTCAGGACCGCCAAGAAGCTGGGAGAGGACCTTCCAGCGGACGTCGTGCCCACCTTCATGGGGGCGCACGCGGTGCCGCCGGAGTTCGCCGGGCGCCCGGACGATTATGTGCGGTTCGTCGCCGAGGAGGTGTTGCCCGCCGTCGCGCGGGAGAACCTGGCGGTGTTCTGCGACGTGTTCTGCGAGGCCGGGGCCTTCGACCCCGACCAGTCGAGGACAGTGCTCCAGGCGGCGAAGGCGCTCGGCATGGGCCTCAAGGTCCACGCGGACGAGTTCTCGTCCTCTGGCGGGGCCGAGCTCGCGGCGGAGCTCGGGGCCGTCTCCGCGGAGCACCTCGCGAAGCCCTCGGACGATGGCATCATGGCGATGGCCAGGAAGGACGTGATAGGCGTCATGCTCCCAGGGACCCCGTACGCGTCGATGGGCGGGACGTACCCGGACGCCCGGAGGCTCATAGACATAGGCGTGCCCGTGGCGCTCGCGACCGACCTGAACCCCAACTGCTGGAACGAGTCGATGCAGTTCACCATGAGCCTCGCGTGCTATATGATGAGGATGACCCCGGCGGAGGCCCTGACAGCGGCGACGGTGAACGCCGCGGCCGCCGTCGGACTCGAGAAGAAGATAGGCACGCTGGAGCGCGGCAAGAGGGCGGACATAATCCTCATGGACGTGCCGTCGCACGCGATGATCCCCTACCGGTTCGGCACCAACCTCTGCACGCTCGTCATGAAGGACGGCGAGGTCGTCTGGACCAGGGGCCCGGCGCCGAGCCACTAGATCCTCAGGATGATGATGCCGACGACCACCGTGGCGATGCCCGCCCATTCCTTGAGGCTCATCTGTTCCCGGAGTATGAGGAACGCGAGCATGGTCGTGAAGACCGCGTTCGACGTGGCGACGGCCGCCGTCGCGCCCGTGCTCATGTCTGAGTGCGACATCGCGTACGCGAACGACAGTATCCCGATGCCGAGGCACGCCCCAGCGGCTATCGGGTAGGTCAGCTTGCTCCCCAGCGGCTCGATGCCATCCGTGAGCCACAGGTACGCCAGCAGACACACGCCGAGCCCGCCCATGGTGATCCACATGACGGCGGTGAATATCTTGGGGTCGACCTCCAAGTTCTTCTCACCGTAGGCGATCAAGAAGTTCGTCGTGCCCCACAGTACGAAAGTCCCGAGTGCGAACATCAATGCCATTGAGGCCAAGGTCTTCCGCTCCACGGAGCGACCCAGCATCGGCTGGATATAAATATCTTCTTTCATTCCCGCCTGGCACCCACGCGCGCCGGTCCAGCCACCCCAGGTATCTATTTATCCACGCAGGCAGATGCTCGCGGTCGCCGGGCGCGGGCGTACCGTCCGTGACGCCGGCAGGCGGGGTCTTCCGATGGTTTCGGTTTGCATGCTCACCGAGCTGGAGTCTTACAGGGGCATAATACCGTACAAGAACCCGGGGGGCATGGGCACGAACGCCCCGATGGTCGCGAAGGAGCTGGAGCGTCTCGGGTGCAGGGTGGTCTTCAACAGGCCGGACGAGGACTGCGACGTGCTCCACATCCACAGCCCTCTCCCCAACTCGTTCGCCTGGGCAATCAGGAGGCGTCTCTCGGGAAAGCCGCTCGTGGTCCACGGGCGCCACCTGCCGGAGCTGATCAAGGGCGGGTTCAAGGGCGGCTCGCTCTTCTACCCGTTCGTGCGGATGTACTCCGTGTACTTCTACAACCTCGGCGACGTGGTCCTCGGCGCGACGCCGTACGTCGCCAAGTCCCTCGCCAGGGACGGCGTCAAGGGCCCGTTCAGGGTCATCCCCAACGGGATAAACAGGGACGTGTTCGTCAGGGACGAGGCCCTCGGGCGGGAGTTCAGGGAGCGCTGGGGCGTCCGCCCGGACGATAGGCTCGTGGTCAGCGTCGGCCTCAGGATTCCCCGCAAGGGCGTCGACACGTTCATCAACATCTCCTCGAGGTTCTCTGACCGGAAGGATGTCAGGTTCGTCTGGGTCGGCGAGAGCGAGCCCCTCCTGGAGGACGCGCTCGAAGGCCTGGACAAGAAGAACGTCCTGTTCCCGGGCCACGTGCCTTTCAACGAGATCGTCGGCGTGTACTCGGCGGCCGACGTGTTCGTGTTCCCGACCAGGGCCGAGAGCTACGGGAACGTGATGCTCGAGGCGGCGAGCTGCGGCTGCCCTCTGCTGATAAGGGACATCCCGGTCTACGAGGGATGGGTCCAGGACGGGAAGCACTGCCTTAAGGCCAGGACGGACGACGAGTTCGCCGGGATGCTCGGGAGGCTCATCGACGACGCCCCCCTGCGCGCCCGCATGGCCGATGGCGCCCGCTCCCTCGCCGAGGAGCACGACATGAAGAAGACGGCCCTGATGCTCAAGGAACTCTACGAGGAAATGGCCAGTGGGGGGGTCTGACCTGCTCGGGGAGGACATCATATCACTGTTCTCATCCATGGGCGACGCGGGCATGTTGCTGGCGCTCGTGGCGATCATACTCGTGGACGGCACCGGGTTCCCGACTCTGCCCGAGGTCTGGATGGTGTTCATCTTCGGGGCGAACCCCGACTCGTTCACATGGGGCGTTCTCGTGGTGGTCGTGTCGAGCCTCGCGAGCCTGGGGGGCAACTTCATCCTGTACTCGCTCGTGAAGGCGGCCAGGCTCCCCAACTGGATCAAGAAGAGGATGAAGCAGTACACCGAGTTCCTGATCGTCAAGGACGAGCGCCTCCTACTGCTCAACCGGGTGGCGCCCGTGGTCCCGTACACCGGCGCGTTCATAGCCGTGTGCGGCTGGGACGTGAAGAAGTGCGCCCTGTACCTGATCGTGGGGGCGCTCGCGAAGTCGTCCGTCGTCGTGGTCCTCTCGTGGCTCAGCTACGACAACCTCAGGCAGGAGGTCGCGCCGTGGGTCGCCCTGGGCGCGGTGGCCATCGTCATCGTCGCCAGCATCGTAGCATCATTAATCTACAAGAGACGGCTTCGCCTCAGGGGGGAGCTCCCACGATCTCAGTGATCATCCCGACATACAACGAGAGGGACAACCTGGAGGAGCTCGTCCGCCGGACGAGCGCCGCCTGCTCCGAGACAAAGATGGAGCACGAGATCGTCATCGTGGACGACAACAGCCCCGACGGCACGGGCGACCTCGCGGAGGAGCTGGGGAAGAGCTACAGCGTCAAGGTGGTCCACAGGGCGGGCAAGCTCGGCCTGTCCACCGCGGTCCTGGAGGGGTTCGAGGCCGCCTCGGGCTCTATACTGGTGGTCATGGACGCAGACCTCAGTCACCCACCGGAGAAGATATCCGAGATGGTCGAGCGCATCTCGAAGGGCGGCGCGGACATGGTCATCGGTAGCAGGTATGTCGAGGGCGGCCATGTGGAGAACTGGCCTCTCCACCGGCGCGCGATGTCCAAGGGGGCGACGCTGCTGGCGAGGTGGTTGACCAAGGTCAAGGACCCTATGAGCGGCTTCTTCGCGCTCAAGCGTGCCGTCGTGGACGGCGTCGAGCTGGACCCCGTCGGCTACAAGATAGGGCTGGAGATACTCGTCAAGGGCAAGGTCTCCAGGGTGGACGAGGTGCCCATAACCTTCGCCGACAGGAAGGCCGGCAAGAGCAAGCTGGGCGCCTCCGTCACCATGAAGTACGTCGACCACTGCGTGAGGCTCTACGAGTTCAGGAAGCCCTGGCTCGCGAAGTACATCAAGTTCGCGCTCATAGGCGGCCTGGGGACGCTCATCAACCTGGCGGTGCTCTGGACCGCGGTCGAGCTGTTCGACGTGTACTACCTCTGGGGTGCCGTCGTCGCGTTCGTGGTGGCCGACACGAGCAATTTCATCTGGAACAGGTGGTGGAACTTCAGGTCCAAGGGCAGGCTGAGGGTGCAGTATCCACAGTTCCTGTGGATCAGCATCGACGGCCTGATGCTGAACCTGATACTGCTCAAGCTCCTGAAGGAGGACCTGATGCCCGCGATCGGCCTCGGCGCGGACGGGTCCAGCCTGTACATCCTGCTCTGCCAGGTCGTCGCGATATTCCTCGTGAGCATCTTCAACTTCTTCGCGAACGCGCTCTGGACGTTCCGGGCGGACATGCGCCCTAGGACCAGATCGGGTTGACCGTGGGGATGTCCCGATACTCGGCGACGTCCGCCCTGACATAGAAGTAGGTGGGGTCTATGCTCCCCTCGAACAGGTCGAGCACGGTGTCGTCCCCGTGGCCGACCCACCAGTACTGGACGAGGAGGAACCCGTTGTCCGTCAGGTACTGGGTGAACCCGTCGATGTCCTTGAGCCTGAAGCAGACGACGACCACGGACACGTCGTACTTCTCGATGGCGCCCTCGAGGTCCGCGAGCGTGAGCTGCGGATACCTCCTGTAGGCGACGTTGACCACCTCCGGGGGCACCAGCCTGTCGGCGTAGGTGGCTATGAGCGGGTCCCCGCATATGACGTAGTCCGTGGCGTTGGTCATCTCGCTCAGCTTCTGGGCGTACACGATCTCCGAGGGCTCGTCCTGGGCCGCGATGCCGTAGAACGCGAGCCCCGTCGACGCCGCGAGGTCTATCATGATGATGGCCGTGGCGAGGCGCCTCATGGTAATGTCTTTTTTGAGGACGTGGTATAGTTTGCTCTTTTTAACATGCTTCTTTTTGAACATAACGAACTCGGAGGTGACGAACCCGGCGAGGATGGCGAGCGCGGGGCTCATGAGCACCATGTGGTGGAAGAACACGAGGGGCTGCAGGACCATGAACGCGAGGATCACGCCCGTGACCGCCACGAGGTACCGCACCTCCGGCCCGACGGCCCACAGCTCGCGCGCGTACACGAGGGGGAGGATGTATGTCAGGTTGAGGCCGAGGAACGCCAGTATCGAGAGCTTGAACATCGGCTCGAACTCCCTGTGCGCCTGGTCGAACAGCATCCCCTGCAGCATCTCCGACGGGCCAAGGGCCACCATGAACAGGGAGATGGGGACGGCGGACGCCCCGACCATTATGCCGAGGTCCACGGCCTTGGACGCCTTGAACGACCGCTCCCTGACGGCCTCGGCGACGAAGAACAGGATGAGGGCCAGCAGCCCGAGCGCGCCCAGGAGCTTGACGGCGGCGGACATGCCGACGAGGATCCCTGTCAGGAACACCGCGAGCCTGTCGCCCCTCTTGGCGTAGTAGTAGAACGAGAGCAGGGCGAACGCGAGAAGGTACGACGACATCCCGTCCAGCGAGAACAGCCTGGCCTCCCGAACGAAAGCGAAGTCGACCGCGAGGAACAGCCCGGTCGCGACCATCGCGACGTCCCCGCCCAGCTTCCTCGCCACGAACATGCAGGCGGCGACCGCGGCGACCGACAGCAGGGCGTTCAGCGCCCTCAGGGTCACGACGTCCCCCTTGAGCAGCGCCCCGAAGTAGAACGCCATGGGCGCCTGGTCGCACGGGATGTCGGTGTACAGGTCGAAGTCCCTGCTCACCAGGAGCGCCCTCTGGAGCATCACCCCCTCGTCGACCCCGTTGTTGGAGAAACTCCAGCCTATGTTGTACAGCCTCAAGGCCGTTGCGAACAACAGCACCAGCAGGACGGTGATCAGGACCCTCCGCCTGGTCTCAGTAAGGCTGGCGAGCAGACTCATGGGTTCACTCCCTACCTCCCCGTAGGGTGAAGCGCGGGACGCCTATTATGCGTGACGGCTCAGAGGAACTCCTCGAACTCCTTCACTAGCTCAGGGTACCTGGTCTTCACGGCCTTGAGTATGGCGAACGTGGACATCTTCTCGACCCCGACCTCGTTCAGCGTCGCTATGACCTTGTCGAACGTCTCGTCGTTGAGGGTCACGAGCTTCTCCTTCGCGAGCCAGTTCCTGTAGAGCTGGTTCTCGAGCAGGTCCCTCCACCCGTTCTCGTACCTCGTCAGGGCCCTCTCGCTGAAGTCGTTCTCCTTCGCGGCCCTCGCCAGGACCTCCCCGGCGACCTTGGCCGCCTTGCACGAGTTGGATATGCCACCGCCCGTGATTGGGTCTATCATCCTGGCAGCGTCGCCGACCAGCAGTATGCCGTCGCCGACGGTCTTCTCGATCGGGGCGCACACGGAGACCGCCCCGCTGACGAGCTCGAGCGGCCTCCCCTTCCTCA
>JBFXGF010000006.1:0-14924 GCA_050178275.1 Thermoplasmata archaeon
CGACGGTCGTCATAGACGCCACCGACAACATGGAGACAAGGTATGTCGTCAATGACGCGTGCGTCAGGCTGGGGACTCCGTGGGTCTACGGCGGGGCCGTGGGCGTCAGCGGGATGGTCATGGTCGTCGCCGAGAGCGGCCCCTGCCTCAGGTGCGTCTTCCCCAACCCGCCCCAGCCGGGGGAACTGCCGACATGCAACACCGCCGGCATACTGAACACGCTCCCGAGCGTGGTCTCGTCCGTGCAGGTCACGGAGGCTTTCAAGCTCATGTTGGGGAGGGAGCACACGCGCGAACTCATGGTCCTGGACGTCTGGAACCAGGACGTACAGAAGATCAAGGTCGTGAAGGACCCCGCGTGCCCCGCCTGCGGGCGCGGGGCGAGGGACGACGGGATCGGAGCGTCCAGGTGATCCTTTGAAAGCCATCGTACTTCTCTCAGGGGGCATAGACTCCCCCGTGGCCGCCTACATGATGGCCAAACAGGGCGTGGACCTGGTCCTGGTGCACTTCGACAACAGGCCGTTCACGAGCGACTCCGAGGTCGACAAGGCCAAGACGCTCATGGCGCTCCTCGACCAGGCGTCCGGCAGGAAGTCCAGGAAGGTCCTCGTCCCCCACGGGGACACGCAGGCTGAGGTCGCCAAGAACTGCAGGAGCAACATGCAGTGCGTGCTTTGCCGCAGGACCATGTTCAGGGTCGCGGAGAGGCTCGCCAGGAAATATGGCGCGGGCGCTATAATAACCGGGGAGTCGATGGGGCAGGTCGCGTCCCAGACGCTCGCCAACATCCTGGTCGAGGAGAGGGCGACGGACCTGCCCATACTGAGACCGCTCATAGGCCTGGACAAGGTGGAGATCGAGAGGACGGCGAAGGAGATCGGGACATACGTGGTGTCCACGCTCCCTGGGCTCTGCTGCACTGTCGCGCCCAAGAAACCATCCACCTACAGCACCCTGGGGTCCGCGCTCGAGGAGGAAGCGAAGGTGGACATAGAGGCCCTCGCGGACAGGGAGGCGGCGGGAGCGGTCGAACTCGAGTGAGGTCTTGCATGAAAGGATTCGTCCTAGACACATCGGCGCTTTACTATGGCAAGGACTTGCCTGACGGGTACGAGCTCGTTATATCCCCTGGGGTCGTGAGGGAGCTCGAGAGAGAGGGCATGGCCCAGAGGCTCGAGCTGCTGCTGGCCACCAGGGTCAGGGTCTGCTCCCCCTCGAAGAGGTCGCTCGCGAAGGTCGAGAGCGAGTCGCAGAGGACCGGCGACTCGACCAGGCTGTCCGGGACCGACAAGGAGATACTCGCGCTCGCCATGGAACTCGGATACCAGCTGCTCACGGACGATTACTCGATCCAGAACTTGGCGACGGTGCTCGGGGTCCCGTACCGCGGCTTCGACCAGAGAGGGATAACGAAGGTGCTGGAGTGGGAGTCCGAGTGCGTCGGCTGCCGGAAGGTCTTCGCCGCGGACGTCAAGGAATGCGACGTCTGCGGAAGCCAGACCAGGATGCGCAGGAAGAGGGCACCGCGCGTGCCATGAGCCTCCGAGGCGTCAGAGGACGACGCGCTTGCACCTGATTGCCCTGTCGAGGCCGCGCCTGCCGAGGATGAACATCGCCGCGCCAAGGAGCCGGTCGCTGCCGAACACCATGTCCGCGCTCCTCCTGGTCCGCACCGACGTCCTCAGGGGGCCGAGCATCAAGTCCTTCCAGCGGCGCTCGTAATCCTCGAGCGGGCAGGACCCTAGCAGATGTTCCCTGATCGTCCTACCCGCGACCCTGCCCGCGATGATGGCGGTCGGGATGCCGCCACCGTTGGTCGCCATCGTGTGGCCGGCGGAGTCGCCCACCAACAACACGTTCCCACGGACGGTGGATGGGACTGGACCCGACATCGGGACGAGGCCCATCGTGACGTCCCCGCACGTGCAATCCATCCTCTGGACGAAACTGTCGAATGCCTCCCGGGGTCTTCCCCTGAAGACCTTGGGGTCGAAGCCCAGTCCGATGTTCGCGCCCCCCCGCTTGGGTATGGTCCACGCGTAACCTCCAGGAGCCACATTCCCGAAGTACATCTTGACCTCTGGCGCGAACTCGCCCTCGGCCTGGCATGTGACCGCGGGGTAGCGTAGGGCAGGGTTCTGCAGCCCCGCCTGCCTGGCGACCCTCGAGTTGGGGCCGTCCGCGCCCACTATGACCTTGGCCTTGATCTGGCCCAGGGTCGTCTCTGCGACCCCGTCCTTGAGCCCGAGGAACGACGCGCTGGTCTCCAGCCTCGCGCCGGCGTCCACCGCGAGCTTCGCGAGGCGCTTGTCGAACGACCTCCGGTCGAGGATATGGGACTTGAAATCGCACCTGTAGGTCCTGCCCCCAGGGGAGACGAGGTCGACCCTTTCGCTCTCCCCGCTCACGAGGTCGGGCGGCACCGTGAAAAGCTCCTCGAGCCGTTCGCCCTTGGGGAATATCGTATACATCTCCCCGACATGTGGGAGCATCTCACCGCACTGGACGGGGAACCCTATCTCCCTGCGCCTGTCGATGACCAGGACGTCGATGCCGTCGCCCGCGCAGAACCTGGCCGTCGTGCTTCCCGCGGGGCCAGCGCCCACTACGAGGACGTCGACTTCCAAGGCTTGCTCCCCCTGGTCATCGTGGCGCCCCTGAGCTTCAGGAACTCCGTCCCCACCTGCTCGAAGCCCTTGCGCCTGAGCAGCTCCTCGTACACGTTCGTGAAGCCGAACGCGTCGTATGTGTCGTAGAATGTCCTGTACGGGTCGCGCGAGAGGCGCTGGTACGCGGCCGGTGAGGCGGCCACGCGCGCGAGCTTCGGCACCAAGTGCTTCACATGCAGGTCCAGGAGCTTCGCCCAAGGGCCTGGCGGGGGCTTCGCGATGTCGACAATGAACGCCTGCCCGCCCTCTCTGAGCACCCGCAGCATCTCCGAGACGCCCGCGGGTTTGTCGAGGAAGTCCCTGAAGGAGAACACGCAGAACACCTTGTCGACCGACTCGTCCGCGAGCGGTATCTTCTCGCCCAGGCCCTGGAGGAGGGTGGTGGTGTCACCGTCGATGATGCTCCTGGAGAACTCCGCCAGCGGCCGAGACGGTTCGAGGCAATACACCTGCTTCGAGGCCAGGTTCTTGGCGAACGAGCCCGGGCCCGAGCCTATCTCGAGCACGACATCGTCCTGCCGGGCCCTGGCCGCGGCCTCCCGGCGCCACTTGTCGGCCATGCCGAACGTGATTAGCGAGTTGACCCTGTCATAGTCGGGGGCGAGCTCCTCGATGGCGTTGACCACCTCGGACCATCTCCTCTCCGACATCCCCGTGTGATCCATCATGAATATCGCCTACGAGTCCCTGTTCAGGACCTTGCCCACGAGCTCCCTGAGGGATTTGCTGTAGACCGTGTCGGGGAGCATGCCGATGTGCTGCAACGCCTCCATCGCGTAGTACTCCCCCATCCCCCTGGCCTTCTCTATCGCGCCCGAGCGTGTAACGAGCGAGACGCAATCCCTGACCGCGTCGGGGGACGGGTCGCCCTGCTTCACGACATCCAATATCTCCTTCCTGGCCTCGTCGGATGTCTTCATGGCCAGGAGCGACGGGAGCGTGAGGTACCCCTCCTTGAGGTCCATCCCGATCGGCTTACCCGTCCTCTTCTCGTCCCCTGTGAAATCGAGTATGTCGTCGACTATCTGGAACGCGATACCGAGGTTGAGGCCGTACGCGCCCAGGCCCGAGACCGCGTCCGAGTCCCCGCCCGCGAGGTATCCCCCGATCATGGCGCCCGCGCGTATGGGCTCGGCGGTCTTCCGCTCCATGACCTTCACGTAGGTGTCGATGTTCATCTCGTTCTTGTGCCTGAACTTGTTCTGGAGGACCTCGCCCTCCGCGAGCCTCGCGCAGGCGTCCGCGGTCGTCTGGACGACCATCTCGTCGAACCGACCTCCTAGCGAGAACGCCTTGACGAACAGGAAATCGCCCGTCACGATCGCGCTGTGGAGCCCGTACTTCTTGTACACGGTCTCCCTGCCCCTGCGGGCCAGGCCCCCATCGTTGATGTCGTCATGGATGAGTGTTGCCGAGTGTATGAGCTCGAACGCCGCCGCGATGTCCACGATCCTCTGCGTGTCCTCCCCGCCTAGGCACTTGTATGAGAGCAACGTGACCGTCGGCCGCATCCTCTTGCCCCCCGCGTCTATGACATGGAGAGAGGCGTCCGTGAGCGTCCGCTCCTGGGATGTGACCATTTCTCGGAGCTTCTCGTCGACCATCCTGAGCTCCTTGCTGACGCCAAAATCCCATGGGGTCGTGGTCATCGAATCTCGCATATAACCCAATCTCTACTTAACACTGATGGTTACTGGCTCGGGGCCACGGGGAGTGCCAGTCGCGTTTTTGACGGCCCAGGACAGCCCCTCCGAGGATGCGCATGGTTTATATGCACCCTCTAGCACTGAAGGGCCGATAGGATGACCGACCCGAAACCCTCGAAGCTCAAGATTTGGCTGCTCGAGCTAAGGGCCCCCTTCTTCACGGCGTCATTGGTGCCCACGCTGCTTGGCGCGGCGATCGCGTGGGAGGCCTCGGAGGCCTTCGAGCCGCTCCTGTTCATCCTGACATTGATAGGGGTCGTCTTCGCGCACGCGGGGACGAACGTGGTAAACGACTACTTCGACTACAAGAGCGGCACTGACATCTCGAACAAGAACCGGACCCCATTCAACGGCGGTTCCCCGTTCCTCGTTACCGGGGCGCTCACGCCCAAGGAGGTCTACTGGGGGGCCATGAGCTTCTTCGGGATATGTGGGGCGATAGGCCTCTACCTCGCGTACACCGTCTCATACTGGGTCATCCCGCTGGGAATCATAGGGATAGGCCTCGGGTACTTCTACACCTCCCCGAGGCTCGGCCTCGCGGCGATGGGCGTCGGCGAGTTCGCCGTCGGCCTCGGCTTCGGCCCGCTCGTGGTCGTGGGGGCGTACCTGGTACAGACAGGGGAACTCAGCGTCGTCCCGCTCCTGGCGGGACTCCCGGTAGCGTTCCTCATAGGCCTCGTGCTTTTCATCAACCAGTTCCCAGACATGGAGGCCGACGGAGGCGCGGGGAAGAACCACTGGGTCGTCAGGATGGGGCTCAGGAAGGCCTCGTTCTGGTACGCTGGCATCATGGTCGCCACCTTCGCGACGGTCATCGCCCTGTGGGCCGCGGGCATCTATCCCGTCTGGTCCCTGGTCGCGCTCATCCCTGCCGCCATCGCGTACAGGGCCGTCAGGACAGTCCTGGTCAAGTACGACTCCTTCCGCGAACTCGTCCCCGCGCAGGCCATGACGGTCCAGGTGCACCTCACCGTGGGACTGCTCATATCGGCCGGGCTGATAGTCGCGGGCCTCCTGTGAGCGTCACTGCCCCAGCGGGAGGTGCGGGAACGACTCGGCCGCCCTCAGGCAGAGGTCTAGCGTCGCGTCGAAGAACACGCCCAGGAGTATCGTCATCGACAGTGCGATGAGTATGGCGACCATGGTCCACCGGGGCGCCCTGACCTTCTCCTCGCTCGCGGGGGCGTCCATGTACATGTACTTGATCACGCGCGCGTAGTAGTAAAGGGACAGCGCGCTGTTCAGGACCGCCGCGACCGCCAGCCAGAGCAACCAGCCGGGCCCGGGGTCGATCGAGCCGTACACCGCCGACGAGAACAGGACGAACTTGCTCGCGAAGCCCGCCAGTGGCGGGATGCCCGCCAGGGACAGGAGGAACAGGGCCATGGCGACCGCGAGGAACGGCGAGCGTCTCGCGAGTCCCTTGAAGTCCTCCAGCCTCTCGCCCACGGCGGACGCGCCCATCCCGGCGACGACCATGAACGCCCCGGACTTCATGAACGCGTGCGTCACGATATGGAAGATCGCGCCGGCCAGGGCGTACTGGGTCCCGACGGGGAGGACTATCAGCAGATAGCCCGCCTGGGCGACCGAGGAGTACGCGAGCATCCTCTTGATGTTGGTCTGGGAGACCGCGATGAGGTTGCCCACGGTCATCGTGATCACCGCGAGGACCGCGATGGCGACCTCCCAGTCGGTCTTGGTGACCATGAGCCCCACCAGGAAGACCTTGAAGAACGCCGCGAAGCCCATCTTCTTCGACGCCGCGGCCAGGAGGCCGGATATCGGCGTCGGGGCGCCCTCGTACACGTCCGGGGCCCACATATGGAACGGCACCGCGGCGACCTTGAACCCGAACCCGGCGATTATGAGCACAGTCGCGAGGGTCGCGACCGAGTCCATGCCCTCGTACGACGAGAACATCGTCTCCATCGCGGGGCCGAGCGCGGATATGCTCGTGGTCCCAGCCACCCCGTAGAACAGCGATATGGCGAACAGCGTCAGGGCGGACGAGAACCCGCCGACGATGAAGTACTTGGTCGCGGCCTCCGCCGACCTCTTCTCCCTCTTCCTGAACCCTGAGAGAGCGAAGGACGATATGCCGGCTATCTCGAGGCCGACGAATATGACGAACAGGTCCGTCGCCTCGGCCACCATGGTCATGCCCGTCACGGCCAGGAGTATGAGGGCGTAGTACTCGCCCTGGTTCCTGTCCTTGCGCACGAAGTCCGCGGACGTGAGCACGACTATGATCCCGACCGCGAGGAACACGAGGGTGAACATGCCCGAGAACAGGTCTATCTCGACCAGGCCGATGCTGCTCGCGGGCGGGACCCACAGGTCGAGGAACATCCACGCGACGACGGCCGCGGCCACGCCGACGAGCGGTATGAGCGTGGCGACCGCGAGCATGCGCTTGTCCTTGAGCAGGTAGTCGAGGGCGGGCACCAGGAGCGCGAAGAGTATCAGTACGAGCTGTGGCATGAACGGCTCGAGCAGGTTCAACACGGTCAACTCATCCACCTCCGAACAGCCTGAGGACGATCTCGACCGCGGAGTCTATCCTGGAGAATATCAGCCCTGGGAACACGCCGAACACGGCTATCAGGACCACGAGCACGCCCACGGGCACGTACTCGAACCAATCCATGTCCTTCAGGTGCGATGTGTCTATCCTGTCCGTCATCGGGCCGAAGATCGAGCGCTGTAGCGCCCAGAGGTAGTACGCCGCCGTGACGGCGACCGCCACGACCGGGATGAGGACCCACAGGGACCATTTCACGAAGGTCGCGTAGAAGACCATGAACTCCGCGGCGAAGCTCACCAGGCCGGGGAGGCCCAGGGACGCCAGGAACCCGAAGGTCATGAACGTCGCGGCTATCGGCATGCTCTTGGCCAGGCCCCCGAGCAGGGGTATCATCCTCGTCCCGCACTTGTGCTGCACCACGCCGCACATCATGAACAGGACCGCGGTGACGAGCCCGTGGGCGAACATCTGGAAGACGCCCGCGACCACGCCCACCTGGCCCAGGGTCGCGAAGCCCAGCAGCACGAACCCCATGTGGCTGATGGAGGAGTACGCGACCATCTTCTTCAGGTCCTTCTGGGCGAGGCAGAGCATCGCGCCGTAGACTATGCTCACGACCCCTATGACCGCCATCAGGATGGAGAGCTCGCTCGCGCCCTCAGGCAACGACGGGATGGCGACACGTATGATACCGTAGCCGCCCATCTTCAGGAGCAATCCCGCCAGCAGGACCGAGCCCGCGGTGGGGGCCTCGACATGCGCGTCGGGCAGCCACGTGTGGAACGGCACCATGGGCAGCTTCACGCCGAACGCGAAGAACATCGCCGCGAATATCGCGACCTGGACCCCGGTGGCGAACCCGACGCTCTCGGTGGCGATCGCCTCCATGCTGAATGTCCGCAGGCCGGCCTCGAAGTACATCGCCATGATGGCGATGAGCAGCGCGAGGCTCGCGACATGCGTGTATATGAAGAACTTGATCGAGGCGTAGTCCTTCCTCGGGCCGCCCCAGATGCCAATCATGAAGTACATCGGTATCAGGACGACCTCCCAGAACACGTAGAACATGAAGTAGTCCAGGGAGACGAACACGCCCAGCACGCCCACCTCGAGGATGAGCATCAGGCCGAAGTACTGCGCCGGCCTCTTGTCGGTGTCCCAGGAGAACAGCACGGAGAGCATGCACAGCAGGGTGGTCAGGACGAACAGCGGCAGGCTGATGCCGTCTATGCCGACGATGTAGCTCACGCCCAGGGAGTCCACCCACGGGTACTCCTCGTAGAACTGGTACCCGTTATGGTACCCCGTGGCCTCGGAGGTGGGGTCCGTGGCGAACTCGTACGTCATCAGCAACGAGAGCAGGAACGCCACGGCCGAGAACGCCAGGGCCACGACGCGCGCGTGCTTACCGAACCGTCCCAGCCCGAAGGTGACGAACGCTCCGACCAGTGGGACCAGTATCACGAGTGACAGAATCGGTATGCCCTCGAGCATCGCTCACCACCCTCCCCAAGGCAGGACGTAGAGTATCAGGATCAGGAGCGCGCACACGCCCGCGACTATGAGGCCCGTGTACCTCTGCACATTGCCGTTCTGGAGCCGCCTGATGAGGCCGCCGGTGTTCCCTCCCAGGTAGGCGAACCCGTTCACGGCGCCGTCTATGACATACCTGTCGAACGCGTCCGCGACGAGAGAGAGGCCGTACACGACCTTGACCGCGAAGTCGTCATAGAACTGGCTGATGTACAGCCTGTTCTCGAGCGCCCTCTGCATCTTGCCGTTGACGCCTTTCGCGAAGACCGACCTGTCGAAGCCCGGCGCGTGGTACATCTTCCACGCGAGCAGTATCCCGACGACCGCCAGGACCAGGGTGAGGTAGGTCAGCGGGTCCGTGAATATCCCGACCGCCAGGTCGAGCGTGGTCCCGTGCTCCGCGCCGTGTATGAGCCCGTCTATGGATCCTGCCATGAAGGCCTCGAACCCGTCACCGATGAACAGCGACAACCCGGAGACTATGGCCAGACCCGCGAGTATCATCAGGGGCATGGTCATCGTCTTGGGCGACTCGTGCGCGTGGTACGCCGACCGCGGCTCGCCCGCGAAGGTCATGAACCACATCCGGAACATGTAGAACGCCGTGAGGAAGGCCGTGGCGACGCCCATGAGCCAGAGCACGAAGAACATGGGGTCGAACTCACCCGCGTGCCAGACGGCCGCGAGGACCTCGTCCTTGCTCCAGAAGCCGGAGAGCGGCGGGACGCCCGAGATGGCGAGCGCGCCTATCAGCATCGTGATCGAGGTGACCTTCATCACCTTCCCCAGGCCGCCCATCTGCCTCATGTCGTTGGTGCCGACGGCGTGGATCACGCTGCCCGCGCACAGGAACAGGAGCGCCTTGAAGAACGCGTGGTTCATCAGGTGCAGGGTCGCTGCGGAGTAGCCCGCGGCGGTGTCCGCGTATATGACCAGGTACCCGCCGGCGCCCAGCCCCAGGATCATGTACCCCAGCTGGCTTATCGTGCTGTACGCGAGCACGCGCTTGATGTCGTTCTGCGCCAACGCGACGGTCGCGGCTATCAAGGCCGTCACTCCGCCTATGGCCGCGACGAAGAGCAGGCTCTCGGGCGCCTGCACCAGCAGGGGGTAGGACCTCGCGGTCAGGTACACGCCCGCCTTGACCATCGTCGCGGCGTGTATGAGCGCTGACACGGTCGTCGGGCCCTCCATGGCGTCGGGGAGCCATTCGTGCAGCGGGAACTGGGCGCTCTTGCCGATCGCCCCGCCGAATATCAGGGCGGTCGCGAGGACCATCATGTCGGTCGGGACCGCGGCCGACGCCTCGCCGGAGAACAGCTCCGCGAAGTCGAGGCTGCCGACGTACTTGAACAGGATTATGATGCCCGCCATGAACATGATGTCGCCCACGCGGGTCACTATGAACGCCCTCTTCGCGGCGCTCGCCGCCGACGGCCTCTCGTACCAGAAGCCTATCAGGAG
Organism: Thermoplasmata archaeon; assembly: GCA_050178275.1. Lineage (GTDB taxonomy): Archaea > Thermoplasmatota > Thermoplasmata > UBA10834 > UBA10834 > UBA9653. The sequence continues at coordinate 9,906 of JBFXGF010000006.1, forward strand.
GTAGGAGCACAGGCCCACGAGCTCCCAGAATATGAACATGAGCAGGTAGTTGTCCGCGATCACGAGGCCATACATGACCGAAATGAAGAGCATGATCTCGGCGTAGTACCGCCTCCGGGTCGCGCCCTCCTGGTGCATGTACCCGGCGGAGTAGATGACCACGAGGGTCCCGACGACCGAGACCACCAGAAGCATCACGGCCGAGAGCTGGTCGACCCATATGCCGAACGTGAGGCTGAAGTCCCCGACCACGAGCCACTCGAGCCTCTGCGAGCCGTCCGTGAGCGTCTCACCGTTGAGGACCTCCCATATCACAAGGACTGAGATGGCCATCGCGCCCAGGGCGCCGCCCACCGCGTACCCGGCGCCGTCTTCCCACGACAGCGTCCGCTTCGGCAGGATGCTGATCAGGATGAACGCGATGAAGGGCAGGACCGGGATCAGCCACGCGTACTCCAGCATCTTACCACCTCAGAATGTTGATCTTGTCAACATCCACCGTCTGGTATCTCCTGTACACCGACATTATGATGGCCAGGCCCACCGCGACCTCCGCGGCCGCGATGGCGATCGAGAACAGCGCGAACACCTGCCCCGAGGTGTTCTCGAAGAGGTGCAGTGTGGAATGGTATGAGCTGAACATCACCAGGTTGATGTTCGCGGCGTTGAGCATTATCTCTATGCACATGAGGACGACGATGGCGTTCCTCCGAGTCAGGACGCCGTACGCCCCCACGACGAACAGGAGGGAACTGAAGACCAGCCAGTACTCGATCGGTATCATTCCTTCTCCTCCTTAGCGAGGAACACGCCGCCCAGGATCGCGACCAGGAGCAGCAGCCCTATCATGAGCACGATGAGCGAGTAGCCCGAGGTGTGCTCGGTCCCGAACATCGTCTCCGCGACATCCTCGTTCGATATCGAGTCCATGCCCCCCTCGGGCCACGAGGCGTCCGTCACGGCGAGCACGAAGAGCAGCGCCAGAAGGACCAGGAAGGACCCTTTGACCAGGCCGTCCCGGTTCATCGCTTACCACCCTCCATGATCTCGCGCTTGGTGAGCATGATGCCGAACAGGATGACCACGACGACCGCGCCGACGTACACCAGTATCTGCACGATCGCGACGAACTCGGCGTTCAGCATCACGTACAGGCACGCGACGGAGATGAAGCAGGTCGCGAGCGCGACCACGCTGTGCATGATCTCGCGCGAACGCACCACCATGACCGCGGACAGCAGGGCGCTGGCGGCCAGGAACATGAACGCGAACAGCTCCCAGGTCACTTCGACACCCCCGGCATCTCGATCGCCTTGAACTTGCAGGCCTTGAAACACTTGCCGCACCCGACGCACTTCTCGAGGACGAACACGGCCCTCTTCTTCGGCTTGCCTTTCTTGCCGTCCTTGAGGGTCTTCTCGGTGCCCGGCATCTCGAGCATGTAGATGGTGTCCGTGGGGCAGGCGCGCGCGCACGCGCCGCATCCCGAGCAGTTCTCCAGGATGAACTTCGGCTGCGGCATCTCGAAGTACGACTCGTACACCTCGGTCATCGTCAGGGCCTTCTCGGGGCACACGGCGACGCATTTCCCCTGGGACGTGCACTTGGCGAGGTTGATCTCCGGCTTCTTCCTCCCGACCTTGTCCACCGTCATCATCGCGATGCACATCTCCGGGCACTCACCCGCGCACTTCTCGCACCCCGTGCATTTCGAGAGGTCCAGGGTCGGCACGAGCCTCTTCGCGCGCTCCTCCTTGAACGACTCCGCGAACTTGTCGTCCCTGATGTCGTTCGGGCCCAGCTTGAAGCTCTCCCGGTCGCCCCCGGCGAGCTCGAACTCGGTCGTCATGTGCAACGCGCAGGTGGGACATACCTCCGCGCAGAACCCGCAGAACAGGCACCGCCCCAGGTCCACCCCGGGCCGCTCTATCTTCCCCAGCTCGGGGTCCTCGACCTTCTCGAGCCACATGCAGTCGTTCGGGCATATCGACACGCAGTTCCCGCATCCGATGCACTTCTTGAAATCCAGGGTGTGCTTGCCGCGGTACACCTGAGGCAGGACCAGCTTCTCGTGAGGATACAGGACTGTGTTTGGCTTGCCGAGTATGAGCGAGCGCACGAGCTGTTTCCCCGTGCGCATCATGGGACGCAGCACGTACCCGAAGAAGCTCACCTTGCCCCTCTCCGCCTCCGCCACTCAGAACCACCCCATCGTCTTCAGCGCGGCGGCGATGACCAGGTTGAGCATCGCCAACGGCATCAGCCGCTTCCAGCCCAGGTTCAGTATCTGGTCGACCCTCACCCTGGGGACCGACCATCTCATCCACTCGATGACCACGAACACGCAGTAGGCCTTGATCAGGAACCATATCTCGTCGGGGATGAGCGCGGGGCCCTGCCACCCGCCCAGGAAGAGCGCTGTCGCGAGCGCGCCGCCGGCGTACCCTCTCAGGTACGATGTCATCATGAAGAAACCGAACCGCATGCCGCAGTACTCGGTCGTCCAGCCCTCGACGAGCTCTGCCTCCGCCTCTGGCAGGTCGAACGGCGTCACCTCGACCTCGGCCGCGATGCATACCAGGAACACTATGAAACCGATGAAGAGCGGGATCGCGAACCACACGTCGTGCTGTGCTTCGACCACGCCGACGAAGCTGAAGTCCCCCGAGAGCAGGAAGACGCTCGCGACCGCCAGCAGAAGCGGTATCTCGTAGCTCATCATCTGGGCGGCCGACCTCATGCCGCCTATGAGCGTGTACTTGTTGTTCGACGACCACCCCGCGAGAAGGATCGAGAACGGCGCGATGGCGAACGCGGCGAACGCGAACAGCACGCCCGCGGGCACGAAGTCGCCGGCCATGTTCGTCGCGACCCCGAAATTGGGGCTGAGGGGTATCGTGGCCAGTATGAGGAACGACGAGCTGACGAATATCACTGGGGCGAGGACGAACCCGAGCCTGTCGGCGTCCTTGGGCGTGATGATCTCCTTCACGAACAGCTTCATGCCGTCCGAGATGTTCTGGAGCCAGCCGCCGATCCTGTAGCCCACGTAGTACGGCCCGTAGAAGTCGAATATGCGCCCGCTGAGCTTACGGTCGAGCCATATGAAGTTGAGCACGTTGACTATCGCGACGATGAGGACCACCAGGACCTCCAAGAGGATGGTCATGACGGCTATGTGCTCGTCCGAGGCGGCCAGGTCGCCCGCCCATGTGAAGAAGTCGCCGAAGACCCAGGGCAACACGTCCCCGAGCCAGTACCATAGGTTGTTGACCAGGTCGACGAGCCAGACGACGATGATGTTGCAGAACTCGTAGAGATTCATGGCATCACCTATCGTTCTCCCCGATGCACATGTCGAGGCCGCCCATGATCGCCACGACATCGGCGAGCTTGTAGCCGACCAAGAAGTTGGGCGCGGCCGAGACGGTCACGAATATAGGGCTCCTGATCTTGAGCCTGTAGGGCTTGTCAGTCCCGTCGCCGACGACGTACATCATGCCCTCGCCCCTGGGGTCCTCGACCCTCCCCACGCCGGTGCCGGCCGGGGCGTTCCTGGGAGCGACGACCCTCCACTCGCCCTTGGGCATCTTCTGGACGGCCTGTCGGATGATCCTGCAGCTCTCCCACATCTCGTCCATCCTGACCCGGTACCTGGCGAAGCAGTCGCCCTCGGTCCGGGAGCAGACCTCGAAATCCATCTCGTCGTACGCCTCGTACGGCCTGTCCTTGCGCAGGTCGCACTTGGCGCCGCTCGCCCTCAGGGGCGGGCCCGTGACGCCCAGGTTCATCGCGAGATCCTTCTTCAGGAGGCCCACGCCGACGTTCCTCATCATGAATATCTTGGAGCCCTCGTAGAGGTCCTCGTACTCCCTCAGACGCTGCTCCATGTAATCGCACGCGCGAAGTGCCTCCTTGTCCCAGTTCGGCGGTAAGTCGTGGGCGACCCCGCCCACGCGCGGGTAGTTGTACGTGAGCCTGGACCCGGAGAGGCCCTGGAGGAGGTCGACGAACACCTCCCTGTCCCTCATGCCGTAGATGAACCCCGTCATCATGCCCAGGTCGGTCGCGTACGCCGCGAGCCACATGAGGTGTGACGCTATCCTCTGCATCTCCAGGGCCGCGACCCTTATGTACTGGGCCCTCGGGGGCACCTCGAGGTCCATCAGGTCCTCGACCGTCCTGCAGTACAGGTGGCTCCAGCTCAGTGAGGAGCCGTAGCATAGCCTGTCGGTGATGGGGATGATCTGCGGGTACGTCCTGTTCTCGCAGATCTTCTCGATGCCCCTGTGCAGGTAGCCGACCTCGGGCTCGGCGTCGACGATCGTCTCGCCGTCGACCTTGACGCGAAGGTTCCACAGCCCGTGCGTCATCGGGTGCTGCGGTCCCATGTTGATCCACATCTCGGCCGTCCGTGTCACCCCCTGAAATCCTTCCGGAGCGGGTGATAGAGCGTGTCCTTCAGCATCAGGATGCGCTCCAGCTTCGGATGTCCCTCGAACGTGATGCCCATGAGGTCATAGGCCTCCCTCTCCTGCCAGTTGGCCCCGCCCCATATGTCGGAAACGGAATCGACCTTGGGGTCCTCCCTCGGAGTGGTGGTGATGAGCTCGATCGTGAGGTTGTTCTCGTAGCTGGAGATGTGATACACGACCTCGAACCGGTCAGGGTAGTCCACGGCGGATATCATCGAGATGTGCTCGAAGCCGAGGCTCTCCCTGAGCAGCCTGCACGAGTCGTACAGATCCTCCCGCTTGATGCGCGCGCGCAGCAGGCCCGGCCTGAGGCGCTTCGCGTCGGACAACGACGATGGGAACCCTTCCTTGAGGCCCCTGAGGACACGTTCCTCGGGGTCGGCGTCGATGCGGGTGTGAGCCTTCTCCAGCTCCTCCCCGACTCCTCTTCCTCGTCCCCCTTCGACCATCTCACATCGCCCCCCGATGAACCTCACTTGCCCGTCAGCAGCCCCCGCTTCTCCGCCTTGATCTTCTTCTGCTGCTTCAGGAAGGCGTCTATGAG
>JBFXGF010000007.1:0-14299 GCA_050178275.1 Thermoplasmata archaeon
TACGACATCCAGGTGGACGACGAGGGCGCCCTGCACCCGCTCAAGAGGTTCTCCGGGGGCGAGTCCGACCTGGCTAACCTCGCGCTGAGGCTGGCGATCTCGAGGATCATAGCGGAGCGGACCGGCGCGAACCCGATCAACTTCCTCATACTGGACGAGATATTCGGGTCCCTGGACCCCGACAGGAAGAGGAGCGTCATGGTCGCCCTCACGGGGCTCTCCGCGCAGTTCAGGCAGATATTCCTGATAACTCACATAGACGACATCAAGGACCTCATGGGCAACGTCATCAGGGTGGAACAGGCCGAGGACGGGACGAGCACGGCGGTCCTGGTCTAGGGGCTCACTCGAACCCGCCCAGAGTCATCTGGTCCTGTATGACCACGTCCTTGGACTCGTGCGATATACCGAGCGTGTCCATCATCTGGAAGGCGTTCTTGACCGCCTTCGCCCTCCCGTGGTTGTTGAAGTATATCCTGGCCCTCTCGCAGTTCGAGATTACCTCGGCCAGGCGCGGCTCCCACTCGGCGAGCTGGTCGTGGGTGTACAGGTAGTCGTACCTGTTCAGCCTGTAGTCGTTCTCCGGCTCCTCCTTGTACCAGATGTCGTAGTTGCGGCCGTGGAAGCGGACATAGGCGTGCTTGGCCGTCAGTGACCGCGTGATGGGGAACCCAGGCCCGTCCACGATCGTGTTCGCGACCTTGAACTCCTGGAGCACCTCCACCGCGTCCGAGACGAGCTCGTTCCCCTTCTCGTTCAACCAGGACCTGTGCCTGAACTCCACCGCGTAGTCGTAGGAGTCCGTCTCGAGCATCTGGAAGAGCGCCCTGAGCTTCCCGAGGCTCGCGCGCCCCTCGAGCCTGAAGTACGGGGACATCTGTATGAGGACGCCACCGAGCAGGCCGGCCTCGGCGAGCGGTCTGACGCACACCTCCTCGAAGTTAGACGCCTCCGAGGCCGCGGTCTCCGCCGAGTCCTTGAGTATCGAGTCATGGGTGACTATCTGTGGCAGCTTCACTGAGAACTCGAACCCGAGCCTCTGGCTACCTTTCTCGATCCAGGACTTCACCATGAACTCGTTCGGGACCCTGTAGAACGTGGAGTTGATCTCGACGGTGGGGAAGAACCGGGAGTAGTACGCGAACCACTCGCCCTTCCTATTCGCGAGCTCGGTCGGGTAGAAGCGGCCCACCCAGTCGTCGTACGACCACCCCGAGCAGCCTACGAGCGCTGCCATCGCCGTTTATAGATGACTTAAGGCTATAAAAATGATTGCGCAGGCCCCGGGAAGGTGCCAGCAGTCGCGCGCCAGTGCGTCTGGACGGCCGACGTCCCCGGGGAAACCGATATATCCCAGGAGCCCGCTAACTCATATCCGCCTGGGAACAAAGATGCTGCGGATCCTCATGATGCAGTGTTCCGACACCAGGCGACAGTGCGCCATCAGTGGGTCCCTCTATGAACCACCGGTGCGACACCGAGGCATGTGTAGGGGACAACGTGGCGTGCGACAAAACCCCCCAGGAGGGTCAGGGCGGCGAGAGTGCTTTGGCATGCCGTGAACCGCGCTGTTACACCTGGGGGACACCCTTCTCCGGATGTCTCTTCCTGGCGAGCCGGGTCAACCACGCCTCGGCGTCCTCGTACACCGAGAACCGCCTTTCCAGCTCCCTGAACTCCTTCGTGTGATGCACCCTCCGCGTCGGCGGGCCCTTCGCGCCCAGGACGCCGTGGAGCAGCTCGTGGTACACCACGAACTCGAGGACGTACCTCGGCACCTTCTCAGAGTCCAGAGCCCTGTTCGCCGCCAGTATGTCCAAGGGCTCGAAGTAGAACCCGAGCCTGACGGACGGGGACTCCTTCGCCCAGGCAAGGTCGGGGCGGCGTATGGAACCGCCGAAGTAGCACGAGTTCACGTAATCGAACACTGTCCCGAGGTCGCGGGCCGAGCCGACGGGCCTGAACGAGAGGTTCCTGGCCCTGGTCACGTACACAGGCTTCTTCGGCCCCCAAAGCTCCCTCGAGCGGGCGTGTTCCAGATATCTGCCAGCCATCCCTTCCGGGCACCTCTTCCCGAACGCCTTGCACAGGAGGTACCACGCCATCGCCTCCGTGACGTCCTCGGGCGCCGAGTCCATGTAATCGCTTATCCGGAATGAGACCGAGCCCTGCCTGCGGCTCCACGTGTGCTTCAGCTCGGCGTACGGATGGTACTGGGCTGACACCCTGCCGGCCGACAGCTGCTTGCCCACCTGCCTGAAAGCGTCCTCGAGGCCCACGCGGCGAATATGGCGAAATCTGCTTTATATTGTTGGCCTTTCAGGGTATCTATCGGGTCGGTGCAATGTCCAAGGATTCGGCTACTCGTCCGCGCGCGCCGTCCGCGCTCGCGGTCATCGCGCTCTCACTCTCGGCGTTGCTAGTCTTAGGACCGTGGAGCGTCGGCACGGCGCACTCCGCGCCGCCCGACGAGGAGCTCGTGGCCTCGGTCGACCTTGACAGGATCAGAGGGACGATCGAGACGCTGGAAGCCTTCGGCTCCAGGGAGTTCCATCTCGAGTCCTCCAGGCAGGCCGCGCAGTACCTGTACGACGCGCTCGAGGAGGTCGGTGTCCCCGCTGAGCTACAGTACTTCACTGTCGGGGACACGACCGTCTCGAACGTGATAGGGACGGTCCAGGGGAGCGACGAGGGCGCGGGGGTGTACCTCTTCGGGGCGCACTACGACTCGGAGAACAGGGACGTCTACGACCTCTCGACCGCGGAGAACCTCACCGCGCCAGGCGCCGACGACGACGCGTCCGGGGTCGCCGCCGTCCTCGAGATGGCGAGGATTGTCGCAGGGGCGGGTTTCCCCGGCACGGTGAAGTTCGTCATGTTCGGGGCGGAGGAGATGGGATACGACAACTCCGGAGGCTGCAAGGGCAGCGAGTACTTCGCGGCGAACGAGTCCGCCCAGGGGCACGAATACTCGGGGACCGCGGTCTTGGACATGGTAGGGTATCGGGCCGGGGCGGAGAACAAGGCGTCCATCGTCGTCAACGGGGACGACCAGCCCCTCACCGGGTCCACACGGGACGCCGTGGGCGTATTCGGCATAGACCTGGACATCGACCTGTTCCTCAACCCCGACCTGGTCTACAGCGACCACTCGTCGTTCTGGGCCGAGGGCATCCCCAGCATGCTCGTGATCGAGGAGCTGGACGACAGATGCTTCCCGGTGAACCCGATGTATCACACTTCCTACGATATCGCGGAGACGCTGTCGCTGGACCAGGTGGTGGCCGTGACCGAGGCGCTCCTGGGCGGGCTGCTGTTGCTCGAAGAGGGCGGCGACGACGGCGGGTGGGCCCTTGTTTTCGGCACAGCCTTAATGGCGGTGGTCATTGTCTCAATCGCGTTGTTCATATACGTTCGCAGAAAGCGAGGAAGGGTCGGAGATGGCACTTGAAGGGATGACTGGACCAAGGCGGGAGTACCCGGACACGCCCTTGGTCGGGGTGGGCACTGTGACGATCAAGAGCGGCAAGATACTCCTCGTGAGGCGAGCGTTCGAGCCCGGGGCCGGGAAGTGGAGCATACCCGGCGGCCTGGTCGAGGTCGGCGAGAAGTTGTCGGAGGCGGCCGCGAGGGAGACCGAGGAGGAGACGGGCATCAAGGTCGAGATACTGGAACTCATAAACGTGTTCGACATGATCGACCTGGACGACCACCAGAAGGCGAAGTACCACTATGTGCTCGTGGACTTCCTGTCAAAACCGGTCGGGGGCAAGGAGCGGACCTGCGACGAGGTGACCGACATGAAGTGGGTGACCTTCGACGAGGCCAAGGTCATGGACCTGACAAAGACCGCGAGGAAGGCCCTCGAGGAGCTCTTCGGCAGCTCGATCGCCTAGGATGTCCTGCCAGGCGGCATGAACTGAAGGAACGACCCGCCCCCGGGCTGAGAGGTCTTCCCGACGTTGGTGGTCTTGAGCACGAGGACAGGCACGTCCACGGTTCTTATTATGCGGTCGTAGGACGACCCGAACAGCGTCCTCTCTATCGCGGTCTGGGCGCCCGTACCCATGACCAGAAGGTCGGCCTTCTGGGTCTCCTGGACCACCGTGCTGACGAGCGACTTGGACCTCATGTAGCGCACCTCGTGGGGCACGCCGACACGCGTGCACATCTTGCTCAGGCGCTCCGCGTTGCCCTTCGCGAGCGCCACCTGCCTGTCGTCGGTGATGACCGACAGGATCTCGACCGAGGCACCGTACTCCTTCGCGATCGGGAGGGCGAGCAGAAGCGCCTTCCTCGTCTCGAAGTACTTGCCCGAGACGACCAGTATCTTCTCGATGTTCTTGCTGAGCCTCTTGGTCTTGATGATGGCGACGTCGCAGGGCGCGCGTCTCACGACCTCGTCCAGGTTCCTGCCCAAGAGGGTCCTGCCGCGCCTCTTTGTGCCCTTCCAGCCGAGCACGAGCAGGTTCGCGGCCTCGTGGTTGAGCTGGTCGAGTATCGCGCCTGGGACGAAGTACGAGACGGACACCACCGGGCGCACGTCGACCGTGGACGGGGCCACCTTTATGGCCTTCTTCAAGCCCTGGGCGATCTCGTCGACGTATTCCTTGCTGATGGCCTCCAGGGGCATGGCCCTCGGGACTTCGACGACGTTGTTCACGGTCAGGTCGCCCTTGAAGTACCTCGCGATTATGCCCGCGGTCTCCACCAGCCTGAGGTCTCCGAGGTCGCCGAGCGCGAGGAACACCCTGTACTTGTCGATCTTGTCCTTCGGGAGCCGCTTCTGCGGGACCCTCCGCCTCTCGACGATCGACTGGTACTCCTCGGACGGTTTCGCGAACACGGACAACGCAAGACCCACGGCCACCCATATGGCCGTTATGTACCAGGCCACGGGCATGAAGAGGAAGAGATACCCGGCGATGGCGAGGCTCAGGACGATGCCCATGACAGGGAAGAGCGGGAACAGAGGGGTCTTGAAACCGATATCTATCTTCGTGAGGCGCTTCCTGAGAGTTATGGCCGCGGCGTTGGCGAGCGTGAACAACAGCAGGAACATGATGGAGGTCGACGCGACGACGACCTCCAGCGGGAAGAACAGGGCCATGAACAGCATGATGACGCCCGTCACCAGTATGGCGTTGTGCGGGACCCTCCGCCTCTTGTGGATGGAGCCGAACATCCTCGGGAGGGACTTGTCCCTGCCCATGGCGAAACTGACCCTCGACGATGAGAACACGGTCGCGTTGAGGGCCGCCATCGCCGATAGAACGCACGCGAATATCACGAGAGGGGCGCCGAAGTACGGTATGACCTGTTCGGAGACCGATATGACCGCGTTCGTCCCCTCGGCGCCGACCCACTCCGGCGAGAAGTTCACAAGGCACGCGAACGCCACGCTCAGGTACAGGACCGCGGCGACGAGGACGGATATGAATATCGCCCTCGGGATGTTCTTCTTCGGGTTCTTGACCTCCTCACCGCACTGGACTATGATCTCGTAACCCTCGAAAGCGATGAATGTGAACCCCATCACCATGAAGACGTCCGTGAGGTCCTTGTTTTCAGGGAACAGCGGCACGAAGTTCTCCAATAGGTCCACACCCTTCATGTCGAGAGCGTACAGGACCGCGAACGCCACGAAGAAGGTCACGATGAGCACCTGCACCAGGGTGATCATGTCGCCCGCCTTCCCGGTCGCGCCCACTCCCAAGTAGTTGATGGCGAGGAACGACAGTATAGCGCCCGTGGCGAAGACTTTGACTATCATCGCCTCGTCCATTCCAAGGATGTCAATCTCGAAGTAGCCCGCGAAGGCGTACATCGCGTAACCCAGGCCGAGGGCGTAGTAGCTGCACGCGACCGTATGGCCGAACCATGACATCCAGCCTGAGAGGAACGCCGCTGGATGCCTCAACCCCTTCTTGGCCCAGAGATACCCGCCCCCGGCCTCAGGGAATGTGGAGCCTAGCTCGGCGTAGGTGCCTGCGGTGAACAGAGTGGCGAGGGCGTTCAGGACGAACACCAGCATCACCGCTGACCCGACCTCCCTCGCCGTGACGCCGATCAGCACGAAGATGCTCGTGCCAATCATGGCTCCGACGCCTATCATCGTCACGTCGAAAAGGCCCAGGTCACGTCGTAGTGTGACAGTGACCGTTTGACCACCGGGGTTCGACATCTGGATTCTTGGGATTAGACAGACGATGTATAAGTCTTTGCAGGGTCCGCTTAACAACCCACGGCACGGCTAGCCACCGGGGCTAGTCGGCGACCCCCAGTGGGGCCGCTCCCAGGGGGTCGTATATATATTTATATCGTTCCTCGTCATTCGTGGGAACCATCTTGGCGAACCTCCTCTTCCTACGCCTTACAGAGAGCGTCCTAGACGAAGTTCTTAGCATGAACCCGACTCACGCCACGCAGCTCGGGTGGCGGAAGTACGACGACAGGCTGAAGGACCTCTCCAAGGACGCGTACGCCCACGAGGCCTCTCGCCTGACCGCGTTCGTGAAGGAGTTCGAGGCGTTCAAGGACGGCGAGCTCACAGAGGACGAGAGGATCGACCGGGACCTCGCGATCCACATATTCAAGCTCAGGCTGTTCGAGATCGATGTGCTCAAGATGCACGAGAGGATGCCTGTCGCGACCGAGGACCTCGGGAGCGCCCTCTTCTTCCTGTTCTCAAGAGACGACCAGCCGCTCGAGAGAAGACTTGACTCAATCATCTCCAGGCTTGAGAAGATGCCTCAGTACCTCGAGCGCTCGAAGAGTCCCCTCGTGTCGCCCTGCAGGCTGTGGACCGAGATAGCGCTGGAGACCGGGATGACTCTCGGCGCGTTCCTGGACACCATCGAGGCGCATGCCCTTCAGATGATAGGGAGGACGGACAGGACCGCCCGACTCTCAGAGGTCACCAGAGCGGCCAAGGTCGCCTTGGACGAGTACAACCGATGGCTCGAGCACGACGTGTTGCCGAAAGCGGACGGGGCGACGCACATGTCAACCGAGACATTCGAGGAGTACATGAGACTCAAAGGGTTCGACATAAGCCCGGACGAGGCGCTGAAGATAGGCGAGGCGCACACGGCGAAGACCCGGAAGTTGATGACGGACATAGCGGGCAGGATGGTCAGGTCCGGCTCGGCTGAGGACGCTATCAACCTCATGAAATCGAACAAACCTTCGGATTACGATGAGGTCCTCTCCTGCTACCGGTCGGAGATCAACAAGGCGAGAGACTTCTTGATCGCGCAGGACCTCGTCACCATCCCTGACGGCGAGGCGCTGATGGTGATCGAGACCCCGAGCTTCATGCGACACTCGACGCCTTTCGCAGCCCAGTACGAACCGGGTAAGTTCACGGGGGACCGCACCGGCCTCTTCCTCGTGACGCCGAACGACGACCCGGACACGATCAAGGACCACTGCTACGCGCTCATATCGAACGTGGCCGTCCACGAAGGATATCCCGGGCACCATCTCCAGGGGATATGCGGCAACACGCACCCGTCGTTCGTCCGGGCCCTCAGCGCGTCCATGGATTTCGCGGAGGGCTGGGCGCTCTACTGCGAGGAGCTGATGCTCCAGCACGGGTTCAACGACACGCCCGAGGGGCGGATGGCGCAGCTCAACGACCTGATGCTCAGGGTGGTGCGCGTCGTGGCCGATGTCAAGCTCGCGAGAGGAGAGGCGGGGCCGGACGAGGTGGCGGCCATGCTCGTGAGGGAGACGGGGATGCAGGAACAGGCGGCCCGCTGCGAGGCCAGGTACTACACCTACTGCCCGACCTACAACCTGTCATACTTCATTGGCAAGATGGCACTGCTCCAGCTGCTCGACGACGTCAAGAGGGCGATGGGGCCTCGGTTCTCGCTGAAGCTCTTCCACGACACACTCCTGTACGCGGGCTGCCTGCCGATGTCGTTCATGCGCAGGGAGATGGCGATGCGACTCAGGGACGAGTACGGGATAGAACTGCGGGAACCCGTGGAGCGGCTGTCGGACTATGCCCTCAAGGAAGCGTTCCTGCGCTGAGCCACCAGGGTCACTGCTCCTTTGACAGTATGTCGACCCATTCCGCCTCGCCCATCTCCTCCTCGGAGACCCACGAACCGGCCTTGAACTCGTTCTCCATGAAGCTCTGGAGCATGGCCTCGACGCCCTTGACGGTCTTCATCGTACCGTTCCAGCGACTGATCCTCTCGCCGTAACGTTCCTCGATGTCCCTGAGGAGGACCGCTATCGACGCGAGCTTGTCCTTGGGCGGCCAGCCGGTGTATATCATCGCGACGTACACGGACCCGCCCTTCTCGATCAAGACGTTCTTGTCGCCGATCTCGAGCTTCTTCAGCCCAATCTCGCCGGCCTGGAACGAGTCGCGCACGAACTCCTGGACCGCCGTGAACATCGCGCTGACGACATCCTTGTCGATGTTGGTGTTCTCCTGCCGGGTGATGTGCGCGACAAGCCTGCCGTCGTTGTGTATCAGGAACAGGTTCTCGATGGAGTAAGGCTTCGGGATCCTGCTGGCGATGAAGTACCCCGCGACCGCCGCGGCGAGAATGACCAGGGGCAGCGAGTAGGGGTAACCTATGACGTCGGCTGTCGTCCTGGCAATCGTTATGTTGAACGTGACGGACCCGGACTGCGCGCCATCCGAGTCCACGGCGTATATCGTCACCGGCACCTCGTTGATGTCCTCGGGCAGGGTCACGTACAGGTACTCGCCGACGGCGGACACGTAAGACTCAGGGGAGGCTGAGATGACCAGCTCCGAGTACGGAGTCTCTATGTCCGAGATGTACTGGACTATAAACATCTGGAAGCTCCTCGGCCACCCGACGAGCCTCACGTCGTCTATCTGCTTCACGACAGGCGCGTCGTTGACCGGGGTGACCACGATTGTGACGCTCCAGGATATCCAGGCGCCGTGTGTGTCGCTGGCCCTGAACTGGACTACCTCATACCCGGACCAGTTCGCGGCCGCCGTGAAGTTCACGATCCCGTCGGGGTATATCACCGCGCAGATGTTCTCATTGCCACTCAGGCACTCGACATCGTACTGGAGCGACCCGTCATCAAGGTCGATGAACAGGATGTCCATGTCCAGGGAGCCGTTGAGGTATGAATCCTCGGCGAATGACAGGATGTCGGGGTATGGCAACGGGCTCGTCAACGCGGGAGGGTAGTTGTCGCTGACCGTGACTTTGAAGCCGTTCGACCCGGAAGCCCCCTCAGGGTCCTCGACCGTCATGGTGACATCGACGACGTACGAGCCCGCGTACGGGCCGCCCGATGGGTTCGCCGGGAAGTTCAGCACGATGTCCTTGTCGGCGTAGGACACGTACGGGCTGGAGAACGTGAAGTCCAGCTCGCTGAACGAGTGATCCGGGTCGTTGACATAAAGGTCCGCGTCCAGGATGTACGGGGTGTCGTACCTCACCTGGACGTCATCGATATTGGAGACGGATGGGGCGTCGTTCACGGGCGCGACCGTGACGGTCACGGTATCCGCCTTGAAGGCGCCGATGGGGTCGACCGCCGTGAACGTGCCATCCGTGACGCCCGACCACTCATAGGGCGCGGACATGAACACTTCGTGGGTGGTCTTGTTGATGAACACCTCGATGTTCTGGAACCCGTACTCGTAAATCAGGAAGTCCTCATCGACATCTGAGAAGTACTCGTCCAGGTCGAACACCATCACGTCCATGTCCCCTTCCTTCAGGTAGTCGATGTCTGGGAGGTCCCTGTCGAGGGACGGCGGGGTGTCCTCCGTGACCCAGACCACGACGCTGAGGTACACGGAGTTGGAGGAGTCGACCGGAACGCCGGAGGCGGCGTCCGTCAGGGTCAGCTTCGCGGTCTCGAAGTAACTGGTCCTGCCGTCCTTCTCGACGAACAGGAAGGACGATACGAGGCCATCGAACGTGATCTCGCCCCAGTCCGAGGAGGACGCGGACATCGAGAGGTCGTCCTTGTCGTTGTCCACGTCCGAGACGTGGTAGTCGAAGTCGAACGAATAGGGGGTGTTGAACTTCACATAGAACTCCGTCGGAGGGCTGTGGACGTAGGCGGGCAGGTCGTTCACCGGCTGGATGCTCACCACGATATCCTGGTATGCCGAGAAACCGTCCGGGTCCCTCACCCAGAGCCTGAACGTGTCGATGCCGAACTCGTCCGGTTGCGTGATGAAACTGACCAACGCGTCCGATGAGGGGTCGTGCGTGACCATGTAGAGAGACGTGTCCACGCCCTCAGCGTACCACCTGAGGTACGATGTCCCGTTCACATGGTTCCAGTACGACGTCAGGCTCAGGGTCCACGTGCTGTCCTCGTTGACGATCTGAGTGGGTATCGTGCTGAGCCACGGGCCGTTCAAGGCCGTCGTGACCGTCACGGTGACGGAGGCGCTGATAGAGCCGACCGAGACGGTCACCGTCCCTGTCTCGGGGATGTAACCGGCCGTGTAAGTGACCGTAGAACCCGAGCCCGAGATCGTTCCAGACGTGTCGGTGTACCATGTAGGGCTCGACAGAGGGACCTCGTTGTCGCTCAGGTCATATCCGACCGCCGTGAAGGTCATGGGCTCGCCCTCTCTCACGTTCACCGGGCCAGCGGGACTCACGACGATGTGGTCGATCGAGCCCGCGACCACGGTCACACTGGCCGAGGCGTTGACGCCAGTAACCGGGTCCTCGCACATGACGTACCCCGTGCCAGGCGAGGTGGCCAGAAGGACGGCGGAGAGGCCAGACGGCTCAATCGTTCCTATGCCGCCCTCGACGGTCCACGATGGGGTCCAGGTCGAGTTCTCGAGCCCGTTGGCGTCGTAGGCCGTCGCGTTGAAGGTCTGTGTCAACCCCGACAGCATCTCGGAGACCTCCCCTGGCTCAAGGACTATGGAGAAGACCGGCCCGCTGCGCACCATGACGGGGTCGCTCCAGGCCACACGGGACTCGGACTCCGCCCTGATGACAATCGTGTCCTCTCCCAGGTCGTATGTCTGGTTCGTGATCGTGACCGTGCCGTTCTCGGCTCCGGTGAATTCCGCGGAGAGTACCGAGAGCGATCCGTTGGCCGGCGACACCAAGTCGATTTGGAACGCGGACAGTCCGACGGTCCCACGCCACTCTGGCACGACGGCGCCGAGTGAGTCGAGGGCCGTGATGGTCATCTCGAACTCGCTCCAGGCCGTCACGACGCTGGGGGTCGAGACCGAGAGATGGTCGACCGAGATGACGGATATCGAGAAGTTCAACCATGTCGGGGAGCCGGTCGGGTCACTTCCAGTCACAGTGACGAGGTACGACCCTCCGGCGAGCGGCCCCACGTCCAGTGTGAAGACGGCCCATGAGGAATCAGTGTCCGGGTCGACCAGAGACTGCGCCATCGACGTCGCGGGCACCACCACGGAGCCATCGGAACTGTTCCTCACGACGCACTCAGCGCCTGAGATGTCGTAGCTGCCGAACGGGTCCGAGATGTTCGCCCGAATGGTCATGACCTCGGTGTCAGAGAACGTGTCGCGAGGGACGGACTCGGCGTCCTCCGCCCAGGCGTCCGACACGGAGACGAAGTCCTCCAAAGGTACGATGATGTATGAATCGAACGCGGTGGCGTCGTAGACGACGTAGATCGAGCCGGAGTTCAGGTCATCGCCCCTCTTGATGGTCACGACCAGCCTGTGCCCCTCCAGGAGATCGTACGAGCCAGCCAGAGGTACCGTCAGATAGTGGGGGCTGAACTCGTTGTACCAGGGGCCCTGGATGTCAATCATCGCCTCGCCCAGCAGGACCCAGGAGTCTGGTAGGCTCACGTCGCCGGGGGCGATGTCGGATATCTGGACAATCATCGTGTACCCCGATATGTTGAGGTCCGCGCGCGCCCAGACGCAGGCGGTCATATCACCTTGTATGGTCACGGCGCTGTTGACCGCGGGATCGAGGACCCAGAAGTGTCGGTTCTTGTCGTTCGGGAGACCCTTACGGATGGTTATGCCAGGCCTCGAGTCATCGTCGTAGTCGAGGTCCGCGAGGTTCTGCGGTTCTGAGGTGTTCAACCAATCGTAATCGCCGGGCGCCGAAGGCACGCCCTCGTGCATGCGGAGAAGCTTGGGCCAGCTCGGCAACGAGTCGGCCGACACGAATTCCGACGATGAATCGAGGAAGGGGGCGGAGGAGCCGACGAGCATGAAGGCGACGAACAGAACCGCAGGTAAGCCGCCTCGAACCTGAGCGGGCATGCTACCTCCTGTATGGACTTCCCTCATGCGACTCAGTGGCCCCTCTTCGCGTCCGCAGGTAGATTCATAGCCGTCGCTGGGCATATAAGCGTTCTTGGATTATTATCAGGGGTGGTAATGGACACTGGCGCCCACTGCTAGCCTAGCTTCTCCGACACCGCCAGGCCGAGGGCCTTGAAGACCTCGTCGACGTTCTGGCCGGTCTTGGCGCTCGTCATGAAGGCCTTCGCCTTGTACTTCGAGGCCAGCTCCTGCAGGTCGGACTCCTTGACCACGCACTCGTTCTCCATATCCGCCTTGTTGCCCGCGAACACGATCGGGACGTCCCCGGCCACGTCGGTGAGGGCCTTGATCCAGTACCTGAGCTCCTCGAGTGTCTCCTTATTGGTCAGGTCGCACACGGCTATCGCACCGTGTGCACCAAAAAAGTACGCCTCTCGAAGCAGCTCCCTGAAGCCCTTCTGACCCATGATGTCCCAGACGAGCGTCATGACCTTGACGTTGACCCCCTGGTCGTTGACTTCCACGATCTTCTTCGTGACCTTCGTCCCGATCGTGGCAATGTACCTGTCGTCGAAGACGTCCAGGACGAACCTCTTTATGAGGCTGGTCTTCCCGACTCCCGCGTCTCCGATGAAGCATATCTTGACTTTCATGAGGTCATCGTCGCTCACAAGGTTCCCTCCGTTCAGGGAAGCTGAAACACGCTCTCCGGTAAATAAACTCTGCCCCTTTTAAGCCTTTGGTAAACGCTGGCTCGCAGCCATCAGCCGCAAGGATGATAACCCTGTGGGTGCTTCGGGAGGGCGAGGTGAGAGATGATGGACAATGAGAGGACAGACGAGTCCTCGATCGACTATCTGAAACTCTTCGACGACTTCGGTGACGAAGCCGACGCTGACTTTTCGGAGAAGTGAACGAGAACTGGTACCGTTCCCGCGGCCCCGCCGCGATGACTATATCATGGACCTAGGAGGTTCCATGCATGATGGACGCGGAGGGGCTGCTCAAACCACTTAGGATTTCTATGAAGGCGTGCGTCGCGGGCCAAAGCTCCGTCGCCGTCGCGTACTCCGGGGGCGTGGACAGCGCCCTGGTCGAGAGGATAGCCAGGGAGAGCACGAGGACCGTGTGTTACACTTGCGCCGTGCGAGGTTCCCACGACCACTTCCGGGCCCCGTTGTCAGCGGAGGAGAGCGGGGTCGAGCTGAGGATGATCGTCCTGGAGCGTGACCGTCTGTCCGCGCTCGTCTCGAAGGCGTGCGCCGCTCTGGACACGGAGGACCCGCTCAGGGTCGCGTACTCCTTGCCGACCATGTGCGTCATCGACGGGTGCAGTCAGGATGTCGTGCTCGTGGGCAGCGGGGCGGACGAGCTCTTCGGGGGATACGCCAAGTACCTTGTGGACGAAGACCCGGGCACATCCATGGGGAGGGACCTCGACAAGATGCTCGCCGAGACCGAGTTGTTGGCGGGGTACGCCAGGTCGGTCGGGAAGCGGCTCGAGGCGCCTTTCGTCGCGCCAAAGGTGGTGTCGTTCGCTAAGAGCCTCCCCATCCAGAGGAAGCTGGGGTCCGGGAACAGGAAGATCGTGCTGAGGGAGGCGGCGAGGTCGCTCGGCGTGCTCTCTCACGACAGCCCCAAGAAGGCCGCTCAATACAGCTCCGGCGTCATGAAGGAGATGAGGGCTTTGGCCAAGGAAAGCGGCAAGGGGCTCCGTGAATGGACCTCGGGGTTGGCGGCTGAGGGCCGCAGAATCCCTTAATACAGGATTCCATTCACACCCTCGCATGTCCTACGGCAACATGGTCGACTGGATGTTCAACCTCGAGAGGTTCGGCATCAAGCTCGGCCTGGACAACATGAGGGAGTTCTCGAGCAGGATAGGGGACCCGCACCTCGACTTCAGGTCCGTCCACGTGACCGGGACGAACGGGAAAGGCTCTGTGTGCGCATTCGTCTCGGAGATGCTCAGGCGGCACGGCCTGAGGGTCGGCCTATACACATCGCCTCATCTGGTCGACTTCAGGGAGAGGATCACGGTCAACG
>JBFXGF010000008.1:0-12764 GCA_050178275.1 Thermoplasmata archaeon
GTGGTAGGCCCCGCCGCGCACGCGCTGGGCGCCGACGGCGCGCAGGCCGCCGGCGAAGGCCATGGGGAGCGCCGCCAGGAGGTGCGAGGACAGGTCCTTGGCGCCGGTCCTCTCCCTGGCGGCCCTGAGGTACACGCGGACCGCCCCGACGGTCGCGACGCCGGCGGCGGCGGAGAAATCCATCACATCGCTGCTCTCCTGCGAGAGGACGAGGGCCGTGAGAATCAACAGGAATGCGCCGACGGACATGCCCATGTCGAGCACGGCGGCGTCCCTGTCCACCGGGTGGAAGGTCGACCAGATCACGACCATGCTCCCGACGATGCCGGCGGCCATGGCCATGCCGGGCGTGAGCCCGCCGAAGTCGAGGACCGCCATCGAGGCGACCGCGGACAGTATCAGCACCATGCCCACGCTCAGGAGGTAGTCCCCTCTGAACGCAGGGAGCCAGTGCTTTACGGGGACATAGCCGATGGTAATCGCGGCCACGCAGGCCCCGACCGTCCTCAAGGTGTCCATCACGTCCATCGAGGCCACCATCAGGTGCCAGATGAACAGCAGCACGGGAGCGAGGACGACCGTCGTCGTTAGCGCGCTCGCGAAGGTCCTGGGCTTCGGCGCGGTCTTTCTCCCGGTCCTGAGGACTGCCCATACGACGACCCCGACCGCGGCTCCGGCAATCAAAGCGCCCGTGAGGCAGAAGACGCTTGTGAAGAGCACGATCGAGAGGGTGACGACGACGGTGACGACCACTGCGATCGGCCAGGCCGAGGGTGGCGTCTCACGGGCCGGAGACCCCTCTCTGGTCTGCTCGGGCGAGGCCATCCTCTTCTCGGGGTCCTCCTCCCTCCTCTGCGCGGGCACGATCCTGTAGGGCCTCCCGCACCCGGGGCAGTCGAACCCGACCTCCTCGTCGATGAAGACGTTGTCCACCTCGATCTGCTTCTTGCAGGTCGGGCAGAAGACCGATATGAGCTTCTTCTCCGGGGCCGTGACGACGGCAATCTCGTCCCTGACGGTGCGGCCCCTGTCCAGCTGTATGATCACGGACGCCAGGCTAGCTTTCCGCGACCCGACTATCTCGGAGACCTTCACGGTCCTGGCACCTTCCGAGGTCTCGAACGACACCTCGACCTCGAGCAACCTCGCGCGCAGGGACGACCCGACGTCGAAGCCCTTGTCGGTCACGCAGTACGCGTTCTGCCTCCTCCCCTCGCCCTCGACATGTCCCTTCGCGACTGCCACGAGCCCGTCCTTGACGAGCTCCTGGAGGGCCATGGCCACATGGCTCCGGCGGAGGCCCAGGTGCTCGGACAGGCCCTTCTGGGTGACCTCGAATGGGAAGACGCCGTCGTCCGGCTCGCACCTGTGGACGTACAACTGGACCAGGACCTTCTCTCTGGCCTTCAGGCTTAGGCCACCCTGCCAGCCGTCTCCCTCGGTCAAACCCCGAACCCCGCGAACGAACCTGATGAACCGTCGGTGAGTTAATCCTTTCCGGGCTCTCCCGTCACCCGGATACCTCGAACACCACTGGCAGGGTCTCCGACTTGAGCCCCTCCGGGTTGTACATGTCCCACGCGACGACCCCCTGGAGAGTGCTCTCGATCGGCAGCTCCGCGACGAGGGAGTAGTCGAACTCCACGGGCACGCCAGACATGACATCCATGATGTACACGATGACCTGGCGGTCGTTGCAGTCGTACGACGATATCACCCCTAGGTCGTCGAGCGCCTCGAACTCTGACAGGTCGAACGCGAACCCGAGGGGCGCGCGCAGGTCGACGAGGACCATGGTCAGCATGGTCGCATCGCCGTCGTACAGGAGATACATATGCGCCAGGAGCCTGTCGTCCACAGAGATGGATGTGGCGTCGTATGTGACGGTCAATGTCAGGTACGGGGACGACTCGGGCTCGTCGGGCCACGGGACGTACTGCTCGAGGTAGACCGAATACAGGACCGACCCCTCGCCCGCGCACGAGACCGTCACGTCGGTCACGTCCGCGATGTACGGCCTCAGGTCGAAGAGGTATGTGACGTCCTTGTTGAACTCGCCCATGTCTATGGTGCCGACCACGGTCCCTTCGGCGAGGACCTCGACATGGACGTCCTCGACGACGCTCCCGGTCGAAATATCCGCGAGCGCGTGGAACGCGACCACGGTGTCCTGCGTCGACATCCAGCCGCCCAGCTCGCCCCTGTGGTCCAGGAGGTACTTGACCGCGCCGTCGACGGTCGCGGAGTGTCCGACCTCCCCGTTCAGCGCCATGGCGGCGTACCCCGTGGTCTCGATTATCCTCGGGGAGCTGCCGCTCCACGTCCAGACCTCGTCGCTGTCGGATATCAGGTTGACATCGCTCGTCCAGTAGAACGCGTCCCCCTCGGCCACCTTGAGCGTCTCCAGCCTCTCCCCGATGTGGTCGCGTATCGACGCGGAGCCATCCCCCGCCTGCAGCAGGAGCAGCGAGAGCGAGAGGCTGAACGGGTCGTCCTCTATCGAGGATATCTGGCCCTCGACGAAGTCAATCGCCGCCTGGATATGCGGGTCCGAGCCGGGCACGCCCGAGTGCAGGAGGGCCCTGGCGATGTATCCCGTGGCCGCGATGTCCTTGGACAGCAGGAGCGGGTTGTTGAAATCGTATATGCCCCATTCAGGGAACTCCCACGAGCCGTCTTCCTGCTGGATCGACATGAGCCAGTTCTGCATGTCCGTGATGATGTCCTCGTCCAGACCGAAACCCGCGTTGATGGCGTCCTGGAACGCTATCAGGCCCCAGGAGGTCAGCCACGGGTGCACGTCCTGGTCCCCTGGAAACCACACGATGCCCCTGCCCTCGCCGTTGTTCGAGTCCACGAGGTAAGTCAGCTCGTGCTGGATCCCCTGGTTCACGATGCTCTCGTATGTGAACATGTCCTCCGGGGATGTGCCGAGCTTCATGACGGTCGCATAGGCCAGGATGTCTATCGAGAGCACGGACAGGGACTGCTCGCCGCAGCCCGAGACATAACGAATGAACTCGTCCACGCCCTCCAGGAGCACGGCCTCCACGCTGCCCTGTATCTTGACCCATGCGTTTGTGCTGTTCTCTATCATGTCCTCCGCGAGGCGGAGCGTGTGAGTGACGCTGCCGTTCCCGATCTCGCCATTGAACAGGGTCTCGACCCTCTTGCCGTCCGGGACGACCTCCATCGCCCTCACGACCGCGTCTGAGGCCTCGTCCGAGGCCGCGGACACGGTGACCGTGTGCCATCCGACCTTGTCAGCGACGATGTCGTACGAGACCGAGGTGACGTAGTTGGCCGGGACGACGACCGTCTGTTCCGTCGACGACAGCAGCGTGAACCACGGGTCGTCCACGAGGGACACGTTCACGGTCTGCTCGGTGTCGAGGTAGTTGTATATCATGATCTTGAGCGGGAACTCGTCCCCTCTGACCACGTTGAGCGGTATGTCAGGCTCCACGAAGAACGGCTGGAAGACCGTGACCTCGCCCGAGCCGGTTCCGATCGTCCCGTCGGAGGTCGACGCTATGACGTCGACCTGCCACGATGTGATTGAGTCCGGGGCCGTGAGCGATATGTTCGCGTACCCGTCCCCGCCGGTCTGGAGGCAGGGCTCCCAGCACCATGTCTCGGGGAAGTACTGGCGGACTATCGATGGCCGGGAGACGGTCCCGCTGGAATCGCCCCCTTCCTCATCGCCGTACGCGGTGTCGAAATCGATGTCCCCGACGCCAGAACTCATGTCCTCCGTTCCCTCCCAGAATGCGCCGTCGTCCGCGCCGTCGGGCAGGAACCTCGGGGCATCGGAGCTCGAGCTCGTACCGAACCCCATGGTCATGACGTACACCGCCGCGAACCCGGCCCCGACCAGGACCAGGGCCACTACCGCCGCGATGACGACCTTCTTGCCGCCGACCCGTCTCGGGCGCGTGCCCACGAACAGCATGAGGCCGACAGCGAAGCAGAGGTAGAGCCCGAACCAGAAGCCCCTCGACGCGTCGTCGAGGATGTCCCCGGCCGCTTCCAGGTTGTCAGGCCATGTGGACATCACGCGGGCCTCGTCCATCTCGTAGATGACCTCATCAGATTCGGAGGGGAGCGTCCCGACGCCCCCGTACACGTAGGTCAGCACCTGGTACTGCGGGATGATGAACTCGCTGTCGAGTCCGAAGACTATCTCCTCGAACCCCTGGAAGATGCTCCCGACCTCGTACACGGCCTCGTCCACGACCGACACTCCGAGGGCCGCGACAGTCGGGGCCCCGCCGTTCTCGACATAGAACGACAGGCCGACCTCGTCCCTCGGGTAGTACGAGCTGTTGTCCGCGGAGATATCGACCGTGAGCATGGACGAGCCGCCGACCGAGAAGGTCACCGCGTCCCTGGAGACGCCCATGTCCTCCTCTATCTTGTACACCCTGAGCTGCGCGAAGGGCTCGGCGTCAGGGCCCAGGTCCACCTGCAGCGACGCGCGTCCGTCCTCCAACTGTACGACGCCCCTGTCGAGCAGGTATCCTCTGGACACGAGGTCCCAGTACACGTTCCGGGTCATCGAGTCACCCGCGTAGACGATGTCGAAGTCAGCGGTTTCCCCGACCTCGTAGGACGACTTGTCCGAGACGACCTTGAGGCCGACCTCAGCAGTCATATCGAATTCGAGGGTCCCCGAGCCTATGTCGTGCTCGGCGCAAACGTAGGCGTTGGTCTCCCCGTCGTATGTGAACGTGAGTCTCGCGACGCCCCTCCCATCCGTGGCGGCGATGTCACAGAGTCCGTACTGATTCCCATCTAGTAGGTACAGCTTAACCGTGGCGTTGTCCACGGCGCTCCCGTCGGGCGTGCGCACGATCGCGTGGAACGTCGACACCTGTCCCTCCACGCAGCTGTCCGTGAGTACCGAGACCACAAGGTCGCTCTGGGCCACCGGGATGACCTTGTACCGTCTCTCGACGTGCCCGGCCGTGTCCGTGACCGTGATGTTGAGTTGTATGTACCCGTTGCCGCCCGCGGACTCGAGCCCGACCGCGTAGCCGACAGCCGGCATGATGAAGGAGTACTCCCCGTCGGCGAGCGTGCCCGCGTCCGTGTAGAATGGGGACCATACGCCGAGGTATACGCTGGCCTCTAGCGCGACCGTGCCCTCGACCATCTCGCCGAAGAAGTACTCCGCGGAGATGGTGCCGTTGACCTGGTCCGTGACGCTGCACCACTCATTGACGCCCAGCAGGTCCACCCGGAACTTGGGGAGCACATAGTCCTTGACCGTCAACGCCTTCGTGACGGTCCTCTCACCGACGGTCGCGGATATCGTGTATGTGCCCTGGTTGAGCTGGTCGGAGAGCCAGAGGTCGTAAGAGCAGATGCCGTACTCGTCCGGCGAGAGGAGCTTCTTGAAGATCTTGTCGCCGTTGGGGTCGTACACCTCGGCTAGGAGCTCCGACTCCTGCGGGAGCGGGTCTGCGCCGGCGTACGACAGGAACCTCATGTGGAGTATGTCCCCCGGCTTGTAGACGGGCTTGTCGGTCGTGATGACTATCCTGACGCTGTCGTCCAGGACGGTGGTCGTCTTGACCGTGTCGAACCCGGACCTGACGGTGATGTTCGCCCTGCCTACGCCCGCGGGGAATTCAATGGCGGGGGCCGCGGACCCGTCCTCGCCGGTCCTTCCGGACCATGCCAGCTCGGTGTCGCCGCCTATCTCCAGCACGACATCGATGTCCTGGCCGGCCATGGCGTCCCCCTTGCTGTCGACCGCGAACACCATGATCGTGGACGACCCGCCCGACGTGACCCTGTCAGGTACGTATGTGACGAGGTTGATCTTGCTCGCGAGGTACGCGTCGTCGACGTTGTGGACGGCGACACCGATGCCTCCTACCACGACCAACACCGAGAGCAGCGTGACGATGAACCTTCTCTTCCTGTCCTGTTCCACCAAGCGGGCGACGGCCTTCCTCATGGTATCACTGAGTCGAAAAACGCCGCCTCGTCTGATATACCCCCGCTTGACATGTCAGCCCGGGACTTGACATCTCACCCCTCCTCGGCGGGGTTTATGTACGGATACGGTCATGCAGAAATCCGTGTACTACTGCCCGAAGTGCGACAGGACCGTCTCGAGGGAGCGCCTCGAGCAGATCGACGCCGGCCTAGTCGAGCGGTTCGGCAAGAGCTGCCTGTCAACGATGAGGTGCCCTGTATGCGACACCGAGTTCATCGACCTCGGCAGGGTCGAGCCCGGGGGTGAGAGCCATGTCGGGGAGTCCCGGCGGCTGGACAAGGGCTGACGAGGTGACGAGCCCTGAGTTCGCGAGGCTGGTGAGGTCGGGCAGGCTGTTCATACTCCCGTTCGGCTCCCTCGAGGAGCACGGGTCTCACCTGCCGCTGGGGACGGACACGATGCAGGCGGACGAGGTCGCCCGGAGGGTCGCCCAGGAGTTCGGGGCCGTGCTGCTGCCGTCGGTGGGTTACGGGGATTGCAGGTCGACGCGCAAATTCCCGGGCACGCTCTCCCTGAGCTTCGAGACCGTCATGATGCTCGCCCACGACATCGTGTACGAGCTCGCCAGGAACGGCGTCACCAAGGTCCTGGTCCTCACGGGCCACGCGGGCTCTGGGCACATGGCCGCGATACGACTCGGGGTCATGCGCGCCGTGGACGCGTACCCCGAGACGAGGGCGATGGTGCTCTCGGACTACGACATCGCGTACGAGCTGAAGGGCAAGGAGTTCCCCGAGGACGACGGGCACGCGGGCCTGATCGAGACCTCGAGGATACTCAACCTGCGCCCGGAGCTCGTGGGGAAGACCCGGCCCGTCGGCAAGACGAGGCCCCCGAGGTTCATGGTGCTATCAGACCCCGAGAAGCACCTGCCCACCGGCGTGATGGGGGACTCCAGGGGCGCGAGCGCCAAGAAGGGCGGGACGATCGACGACTACGTCGTCGAGTCGCTCTGCGCCCTCGTGGCTGACAACTTCAAGATCAAGCGTCGGAAGTCGCGCGGAGGAGGATGATCCCTTGGACCTGAAGGAGCTGGCCGCCGCGGAGGCGGTGAAGTACGTGGAGGACGACATGATCGTCGGGCTCGGGAGCGGCTCGACCGCGAGCATCGCGATCAGGCTCATAGGCGACAAGGTCAAGGCCGAGGGGCTCGAGATACTGGGCGTGCCCACGTCGAAGACCTCCGACCTCCTCGGGCGAGCGGTGGGCATCAAGATGGTGGACCTGGACGACCACCCGACCGTCGACCTGACGATAGACGGGGCGGACGAGGTGGACCCGAAGCTGAACCTCATCAAAGGCCTCGGGGGCGCGCTGGTCAGGGAGAAGATCGTCGCGGCCGCGTCGGCCGTGGAGATCATAGTCGCGGACGACTCGAAGCTCGTCGAGTACCTCGGGCAGAAGGCCCCGCTCCCGGTCGAGGTCGTCAAGTTCTCGTACAGGACCACCACGCGCAGGCTCTCCTCGCTCGGATGCAAGCCCGCCCTGAGGATGGCCGAGAACGCCCCGTTCGTGACGGACAACGGGAACTACATACTGGACTGCAGGTTCCTCAGGATAGATGGCCCAGCCGCGATGGAGTCGACGATCAACAACATACCCGGGGTCGTCGACAACGGGCTGTTCGTCGGAAGGGCGGACAAGGCGATGATAGCCTCGAAGAACGGCGTCAGGATAATGGAGTGAGGCGCGCCCGGCTCACTTGGCGACTTCCTTGAGGGCCTTGATGTTCGCCTCGATGCCCTCCATCTTCTTCCGCTCCTCCGACTCGATCATCTCTATTATCTTGTCGAAGGGGAGGGCGAGCTTGTTGGAGTGCACGGGCCTGCCCTTGCCCTCCTTCTTGATGTCCCTCTTCACGACCCACTTGCGCCTCCGGAGCTCCTGCATCGCTATGGACACCTCGGGCTGCCTGAGGCTCGTGGCGCTCTCTATCTCGACAGAAGTGGTCTCCTCCTTCTTGCGGAGGTAGACCAGGGTCTTGGCGATGTTCTTGGACAAGCCAGTCTTCATGAGGAGCTCGACCAGCTGCTCGTCCTTCTTCGTCAGGCCCTTGTCTATCATTTTATGCGCCTAGCCATTTATTATTTACCTAATATTTATTCCTTGCCATTAGAATCCTCCGATAATTTATCACAAATGATATATTAATCGCAGCCATTCCGCATGCGGAGACTCGCATGTGGGATATCGCAGACCAGCTGACGCGCATAGTCAATAATGCTTTTATACAGGTTCCATCTTACTCGTGTCCTGCCCTCACGGGCCGCTGATCCACATGAAGATGCCAAGGGTTAGGAAGGAGTTCTGTCCGAAGTGCAAGAAGCACACGGACCACGAGGTCGAGAGAGTCAAGACCCGGCCCAGGAGCGAACTCAAGTGGGGTCAGAGGCGGTACAGGAGGGCCACGAGCGGGTACGGCGGGTTCCCGAGGCCGAAGTACGAGGGCCGCCAGAAGCCCACGACCAAGGTGGCGCTCAGGTACAGGTGCAAGGTGTGCAAGAAGGCCCACCAGAGGACCGGCTTCAGGGCCAAGGTCTTCGAGCTCAAGGAGGCCTGAGCATGGACAAGATCCCGACCACCAGGAGCAAGTTCATCAACATCAAGTGCCAGGACTGCGGAAACGAGCAGATCGCCTTCGACAGGCCCGCGACACATGTCAAGTGCAACGTGTGCGGCGCGACGCTGGTCACCCCAGCGGGCGGTAAGGGCCAGGTCAGGGGCCAGCTGCTCGGAGAGGTCCAGTAATGCCACGCAAGGCGGAGTTCCCGGAAATCGGAGACCTAGTCATCTGCAGCGTGCAGAACGTTAAGAATTTTGGGGCGTTCGTGTCCCTCGACGAGTTCGACGGGAAGGAGGGCTTCATCCACGTGCGCGACGTCGCCACGGGCTGGGTCAAGTACATCAGGGACCACGTCCGGGAGGGCCAGAAGGTCGTGTGCAAGGTCCTCGGGGTGGACACCGAGCGCGGCCACATCGACCTTTCCCTGAAGCAGGTCAACGACCACCAGCGCAGGGAGAAGATCCAGGAGCACAAGAACGAGAAGAAGGCGGAGAAGCTCCTCGAGATCGTCGGCGCGAAGCTCGGCAAGAGCCTGGACGAGTCCTACGACGAGGTCGGGGCGAAGATGGTCTCCGAGTTCGGGACGCTGTACGGGGCCTTCGAGCAGGTGACGGTCGACCCGGCCCAGATACAGGAGCTCGACCTGGGCGACAAGTGGGTCTCGGCCATCACGGAGGTGGCCACGGAGAACATACAGCCCCCATCAGTCACTATCGACGCCGTCATGGACGTGACCACGGCCGCCCCGGACGGGATAGACCACATCCGCGAGGCCCTGACCTCCGGGACGGAGGGCGAGGACGCGAAGGTGGAGATAAGCTACCTGGGCGCCCCTAGATACAGGATCACGGTCGTGGCCGAGGACTACAAGGTCGCGGAGACGGAGCTGAAGCGCGTGGTCGACAGGGTCACCTCGCGCATAGACAAGGCGGGCGGTTCGGTCTCCATCAAGAGGAAGGATGAGACTTGAGGACCCTCATGATGAAGTGTTCTCAGTGCGACGGCTACACATTGCGCGCGACATGCCCCAAGTGCGCCGGCGCGACGGTCATGGCCATGCCAGCGAAGTACTCCCCTGAGGACAGGTACGGGGAGTACAGGCGCAGGCTGAAGCGGGAGCTGAGGGAGGGGGCCTAGGTGGACGACATACTGGTCGTCTACAAGGAGCGCCCCGAGCTCAAGTCGCCCGTGCTGATCGAGGGGTTGCCGGGCGTCGGGAACGTCGGCAAGCTCGCCGCTGAGCACCTGGTCGACCAGCTGAAGGCGGTCAAGTTCATCGAGATGTACTCCAAGTACTTCCCGCCGCAGGTGCTGGTGAACGACTCAGGCACCATCAGGCTCGTCAGCAACGAGTTCTTCCACATCAAGAGGCCGGAGGCGGAGAACGACATCATCGTCCTCGTCGGGGACTACCAGGGGCTCACGCCCGAGGGGCAGTACGAGCTCTCCGACCGCATACTCAAGATCGCGAAGGAGCTGGGCGTCGAGACGGTGTACACCCTCGGCGGCTACGGGCTCGGCAAGATGATCGACAAGCCCCGCGTGCTGGGGGCCGCCACGGACGACGCGATGGTCGAGGAGATGAAGGCCGTCGGGGTCATCTTCTCCAAGGGGGAGCCGGGCAGCGGCATCGTCGGCGCGAGCGGGCTGATACTCGGCCTCGGCGCGCTCCAGGGCATGAAGGCCGTGTGCCTCATGGGCGAGACCTCGGGATACTTCGTCGACCCGAAGGCCGCGCAGGCGTTGCTCGAGGTCCTGGCCAGGAAGCTCGATTTCAAGATAGACCTCACGGAGCTCGAGGACCGCGCGCAGCAGATCGACGCGATCACGTCGAAGCTCAAGGAGTCGGAGCCGGCCCCGGAGCCGAAACGGGAAGACCTCGGCTACATAGGCTGACCTCTTACAGCGGCCAGGGCTGCCGCTGTTCGATAGATAAAAAAATAGGGGGGAGGTCATCCTGAACGGTGAGTGAAAGAGTAGTTAGAGTGCATCCCATCCCGTTTCTGACTACTTCTTCAGGTACTGTTGCTCGAACTGCTTCATCTCCGCGAGCACCTGTTCGGCGTGCTCGATCTTCTTCATCCGGTCCATGACGAGCTCCGTCCGGGCGTATATGAGGTCCCTGATGGCGACCCTTATCGCCTCCGACCTCGAGGGGAAGTCGTCGATCTCCACGAGGAAGTCGATGGCACGCAGGTGCCGGTCGGGTATGCGGATGGTGATCTTTTCGTTATCTGGCTGCATGAATGATCGCCCCGCTTTCCCAAGCTCCCTCGCGACGTCTTCTGTACCTCTTTTGCCTTACGGACGTCGGACATTCCCCTTATAATCATGTAAATATATAAAACTTAGGCTTTTGAGTTTTTGGCGGGGTCCAACTCCTCTCGTCCGCGCCTCCGCGTGGGCCTCCTCCCGGAAAAACACTTAATACGGAGTTCATGATAAGGTGCCTCCACAGCGCGTTTCTCACCGCCTGGGACCCGACTTAGCTCAGACTGGCTAGAGCGGCTGACTGTAGTGTGGATATCGGCAAGACCGATTGCAGTCGCTGAGATCAGCAGGCCCCCGGTTCAAATCCGGGAGTCGGGACCACCTTTTCATCCGACGACGGCCCCGAGCCCCTCGTCCTCGGACGGCCTCACGACCACCTTGTGCTTCTCCAGCAGCGCGAGCTCACGTTGGGAGAACGCCCTCGGGTCGACGGTGACGACGAGCCTGCACGCGGTCGTCATCGCGGTCTCCACCCACCGGTCGAGGCTCTTGGCCACCTTCGGGAAGTCGTTGCTGACGATGAGGTACTCGATGCCGTCGACGAGCACGACCCCGTTCTGCGACCTCTCCATGAAGCTGACGATGTAGTCCGTCAGGAGGTTGATCTTCGCAGGGTCCATGTTGTCCTTGCCGGCGACGCTCGACAGCCACAGTATCGGTGTCGTCTGTATGAAGAACTTGGAGCGCACGGTGTTGGGGTGCTGCCTGGTCACGATGAGCCCCTGCGACCTGCTCTTGTACTTCGTGCAGGTCCTGCACGGGCACGGCAGCTTGCACGTGGAGCATTCGAGGCTCTCGCACGAGAAGCTGTCGTCGTTCTCGCAGTCGAAGCACCTGCCCTTCAGGATGTCCGCGAACATCTTGAACGAGAAGTCCGGCTTCTCCTCCTCGACGAGGTACACGTGCCTGTGGAGCAGCCTGTAGGACGCCTTCGCGCTGGAGACCATCGCCTCGGATATCGGAGCCGCCCTCGGGCGGCGAATCCTGAACCATCCGAGCGCGCCGGCGCCGAGGAGCGCCATGGCGTTGGCGCCTGCGAGGAGCGAGATCGTACCTATCACCTGGATATCCCTCCCTGGGTCACGCGTCGGCGCTGAGACAGTCCCTGCGTCCCCGGGGACGCGCGAGGGGCGCCACAATCAGGCGGTGGTCGCTGCCCTGACCGCCTCGAGCAGGCGCTCGACCTGGAACGGCTTCGCGACGAAGTCCACCGCCCCAGCGCGCATCGCCTCCTTCCTCAGCGCCTCCTTGACAAGGGCGCTGACGACGATGATCTTGGCCTTCGCGTCGAGCTCGATGATCTTCATGATGGCCGACAGGCCGTCCATGCCGGGCATGAGGATGTCCATGAGCACGACGTCCGGTTTCAGGGCCTTGTACTTCTCGATGGCTTCGAGTCCGTTAGCGGCCTCACCCACGATGTCATGGTCGTGGGACTCGAGAATGTCCCGTATCATCTCCCTGATGAAGGGTGCGTCCTCCACGATAAGAACTTTAGCCATTCTCAAGACCTGCCTTTGGGCGGGCCCACGCGTGAAGCGCGCGCCCACTCAACCAGTGAAGAAGAATCCGTGCATATATAAGTTGGCCATTTCGGACGTCGTCCTTGATAATCGGCCGCCCACCCCGAGTCGAGCTGATTGCGTCGTCGTCGCGCGCGCGTGCGGGTCACGGTCCCGCGGACGGCCTCATAGAATGCCGTAGGCATTCTCCGTCTGACGCTCGGAGGACCCGACGCAGGGCAATCCAGCACCTGCAAACAAATAAATACAATGTTAACGCTAACGATATTCGTCTGACAGTCGTCGGACTCAGATGGGATGCGCATGGTATTCGGCATCGGGAGAAAGGATGCTCGCGACATACGGGATGCACAGCAGCCAGCGGCGGTGCCGTACAGGCTCGCGTCCTACGAGCACGACC
>JBFXGF010000009.1:0-12668 GCA_050178275.1 Thermoplasmata archaeon
CAGGTCGAAACACATCGACGCACTCGTGCCTTCGAGGACCGCCGCGAGTTCGTGCGCCTTCGTGCAGGTCGCGTTTATGTTGGCGGGAAGGTTCTCCACCGCCATCACGACACCGTGCTCCTCCGCGAACGGGGCCAGCTCCTGTATGGACCTGCGGGTCATGTCGAACGCCTTCGAGCGATCCAGGAACGCGATGCCGTTCACGAACCCCGGGTGCACGGTCAGGACGGGGATATCCAGTTCCCGACATGACGCGATGACTCGCTTTATCTCCCCGATGGCCGCGAGCCTCATCGGCTCGTAGACGCTTCCGATGTTGACATCGCTCATAGGGGCGTGGATCTGGAACCGGAGGCCCAGGGAATCCCGGGCGTCCCGCAGGTCCCCCGCTATGAGCTCGAGTTGGTGCTGCCCTTCTGAGAGCACCTCCCACAGCTCGAAGTGCTCGGAGATCTCCTCGGCCATCTGAGGAAACGGGGTGCTGCAGAAGAGCGGCGCGGCGACTCCGATCATCGTCCCTCGGCCCCCGACGCGCCCGGCCTCGGCGCGACCTCGTCTATGAAGCGTTCGATGTCACCAGCTGATATGACCACGTCCAAGTCCCCGAGCGGGTGTCTCTCCTCCGAGAAGGAGACCTTCCCCGCCGCCGCGACCTGCTTGTTGAGTGTGAAACTGACGGAGCCTTCAGACATGCATCGCCTCATGACCGAGCGAGCCGCGGCCCTTATCCTCTGCTTCTTGAGCAGCTCCGCGAAGAGCTCGGTCGAGCGGGCCGTGCCCACGATCGGGTCGTCCCCCTCTGGGGCGACGTCCGGGAAAATATTAGCTATAGCGGCCACGACCTTGGCCCTGTCCTCGGTCGGGAAACACCTGGCTGTAACCTTGATATCAGCCACGTGCGCGCCATGCTCGAAAAGCTATTTAAAGACGTCCGCGCTAGGATTGCCTGGATGAAGAAGCGGATTCTCAGGCTGCTGACGGACAAGGGCGTGCTGGTCGATCCAGAGGCCGCGGACGCGCTGTCCGAGTTGCGGGACCCGATGGCCTGTGTCGACCGCATCCTGAAGGATGCGGAGAACCGGCCGCTCATACTCTCCAGGGAGGATGTGGACAATTACGCCGCTGGCACCGAGAAGCCGATGCCTCGGAAGGTGGCTCCGCCGAAGGCGACGCCGCGGAAAGTGGCCCCGCGCGAACCTGCGCCCCCGTCGGTCCGCGTGATCAAGGACATCACAGGCGACTCCACCTGTGTCGGAGACATCATCGATTTCACGAAGCTGTTCAACGACCGCTACTCCTCCATCAAGAAGATCCTGGCGAGAAGGAGGGAGCTAGTTGGCATCATACCGATCGCGAAGGCGAAGAAGGTCCGGAGGGAGGTCCGGCTCGTCGGAATACTGAACGACGTCAGGACCACCAAGAACGGGCACACTCTCCTGGAGGTCGAGGACGAGACCGACAAGATCCAGGTTCTGGTCATGAAGGGGCCGAGGAGAGCCGGGGACGGGTTCATCAAGGACGAGGTGATCGGGATCGCGGGCTCGTTCAGCAAGGACGGGGAGATAGTCATCGCGAAGGAGATAATCAGGCCCGACGTGCCCATGAACAGCGCCATGACCCCGAACGGCTCCGGGTCCGTCCTCGCGTTCGTCTCCGACATACACGTCGGCAGCGACACCTTCCTGCCCAACGAGTGGAAGAGGTTCATGGAATGGCTCCGGAAGGACCCCGTGGCCAAGGACATCCGGTACATGATGGTACCCGGGGACCTCGTGGACGGGATAGGCATCTATCCAGACCAGGAGGACGAGCTGCTGATCGAGGATGTCTTCGCGCAGTACGCGGAGCTGGCGGAGCTTGTGAAGGCGATACCGGACTGGATCAAGATCATCATGATGCCGGGGAACCACGACGCCGTGAGGCTCGCGGAGCCGCAGCCCGCCCTCGCCAAGGAGGTACAGGCCCTGTTCGACTCCAACATCATGTTCGTCGGGAACCCGTGCTACGTGGACATCGAGGGACGGATAGTCCTGGCATATCACGGAAGGAGCATGGACGACTACATCAAGAACATCCCGGGGCTGGACTACGCGCACCCGCTTGAGGTCATGAGGGAGATGCTGAGGCGGAGGCACATGGCGCCGGTGTACGGCGAGAGGACGGCCCTCGCTCCCGAGAAGAAGGATTATCTGATCATCGACCAGGTCCCGAACATCTTCGTGACGGGGCACGTGCACAAGTGCGGCATCGCGGAGTACCGGGGCATCAAGCTCGTCAACGCGTCCGCGTGGCAGTCACAGACGGAGTTCCAGAGGATGCACAACCAGGTGCCCGACCCGGCCAAGGTGCCCATGATAGACCTCGGCAGCGGCGAGATGTGGGTCGAGGACTTCTCCCACTGATCCGCGGAAGAGGTTTCTTATCCGGACGACGGCATTGCAGCTCATGCGCGAGCTAGGCGTGTTCTTCGACCCGAGGTCCGTAGCTGTCATAGGCGCGACGCCCACACCTGGGAAGGTGGGCAACATCGTCATAGAGAACCTGTACGGGGAGGGGTACCCCGGAAAGGTGTTCCTGGTGAACCCCAACCACAAGGAGATCCTAGGCATGCCCTGCTACCCGAGCGTGCTCGCCTGCCCCGGCGAAGTCGACCTCGCCGTTGTGGTCGTGCCCGCCAAGCTCGTGCCCGGCGTGATGGAGGAGGTCGGGAAGAAGGGCGTGAAGGCCGCTGTCGTGATCTCGGCCGGGTTCTCCGAGGGCGACGCCGACGGCAGGGCCAGGGAGGCGGCCGTCCTGGAGATCGCCAAGAGGTACGGGATCAGCTTCGTCGGCCCGAACTCCCTGGGGGTCATCGCGCCTCACGCGCGCCTGAACGCGTCTTTCGCCAGGACCACGCCTCTGAAGGGGCCCATCGCGTTCTTCTCTCAGAGCGGGGCGTTCTGCACCGCGGCGATAGAATACTCCGTGCGGGAGATGCTCGGGTTCTCGGCGTTCGTCAGCTCCGGCAACAAGGCCGACATCGACGATTCCCACCTGATCGACCATTTCGCGTCCGACGAGAAGACCCGGTGCATCGCCGCGTACATGGAATCGACCAGGGACGGCCAGGCGTTCTTCGACGCGCTCGGGGAGGCGTCTCTGAAGAAACCCATAGTGATACTCAAGGCTGGCAGGACGGAGAGGGGCGCGAAGGCCGCGAGGTCGCACACGGGCGCGCTGGCCGGCTCTGACTCCGCGTACGAGGGCGTGTTCCGCCAGACCGGGGTGTACAGGGCGAAGACCATGTACGAGCTGTTCGACGCCGCTCAGGCGCTCGCGAACCAACCACCCATGGACGGGGAGGGGATAGCTATCGTGACGAACGCGGGAGGGATGGGCGTCATCGCCACGGACTTCGCGAACGACCTGGACCTCAAGCTGGCCGACCTCTCCTCGGAGACGCTCGAGGAGATAAGAAGGGCATGCCCGCCCACGTGGAACCCGGGCAACCCGGTGGACATCATCGGGGACGCCGACACGGCCAGATACGCCAACGTGCTGACGGCGGTCGGGAAGGACCCCGGGGTGAAGGCGATCATGGTCATAGCCGCGCGGCAGGCGGCCACGAACCTGTTCCAGATCGCGAAGTGGATAGCCATCACGGCGCGGATAAGCGGCAAGCCGACGGTCGCGTGCTTCGCGGGGATCTTCGACCAGGAGTCGGAGCAGTTCCTGGACTCCAGGGGGATACCGGTCATGTCAGTGCCTGAGCGCGGCATGACGGCGCTCCACGCGCTCTCCGAGAGGGGCAAGTGGCTGAGGAAGAAGGGGGTAGACGCGCCCAAGCGCGGCCCCGCAGGCTGGGACAACCTACCCGAGTAGGTCCATGATTATTATCGCGTAGCCGATGGCCAGGAACACCAGGCTCGCCCAGAAGGCTATCTGGAACAGTCTCAGGAGCTTCGCGCGGTCGCTCATGATGTCCGAGAGGGCCAACGCCGTCAGGCCTCCGCCCTCTTCTCCGCCTTGCTCTTGATGCGCTTCAGGCGGAATATGTTGTCCCGCTCCATCTCCTCCAGCCTGAACCTGATGAACCTCTCGGTCTCCTGCAGCTCCGGCAGCACCTTGAACTCGAGCGCGTTGACCCTGCGCTTGGTCCGCTCGATCTCCTCAAGCAGTTTCTTCATGGTGGTCTCGAGCTCGGCCGCCTTGACCACGGTCTCGACGAGTCTCTCGTAGGCGTCCGTCGCCTCGTCTATCCTCGGCGATGTGCCTATGACGCCGTAGCCCCGCTCGTCCAGGGGCGCCACGATCTTGGACGACTTTATCTCGGGCACGACGACTCCCATGAGGTTCCTGCTCTTGAGCTGAATCTCGGGGTGCGCCGTGAGCGCGTAGGCCGCTGAGCGGACGGCGATGACACCGTCGACCGCGCTGGCAATCGCTATCTTCTCCTTGGCCTGGACGTATCGTCTGGCTATCTCCTGCCGCAGGTCCTTGGCCTCATCGAGTATCTTGAAGAACTCGAGTATCAGGCCGTCCCTCTTCAGCTTGAGGATCTTGTGGCCGTTCTTGGTCAGCCTGATCTTCTTGGTGACCTCGAGCAGCTCGGACCTTGTCGGCTGGATCTCCCTCACGGGCATCTGGTCTCACTTCTTCCTGTTCATGGGGTGGTACTTCTCTATGAACTTCCTGTCGATCTTGGTCAACGCGTCCACGGGCAGCGCGGACAGGAGCTCCCAGCCGAGGTCCAGCGTCTGCTGGATCGAGCGGTCCTCGTCCTTCGCCTGCCGGACGAACCTGTCCTCGAACGCGGCCGCGAAGTCCAGGAACTTGCGGTCCCTCTCCGAGAGGGCCTCCTTGCCCACTATCGACACGAGGCCCCTCAGGTCCCTGCCCTCCGCGTAGGCCGCGTAGAGCTGGTCGGAGACGGGCCTGTGGTCTTCCCTCGTGTGGCCTGGGCCTATGCCCTGGCCCATGAGCCTGGACAGGGACCGCTCCACGGCGACGGGCGGGTATATGCCCTGCCGGTGCAGGTCCCTGGACGCCACGATCTGCCCCTCGGTGATGTAGCCCGTGAGGTCGGGGATCGGGTGCGTGATGTCGTCGCCGGGCATCGAGAGGATCGGGAACTGGGTGATCGAGCCCTGCTTCCCCTTGATCCTGCCAGCGCGCTCGTACAGACTCGCGAGGTCCGTGTACATGTACCCTGGGTACCCGCGCCTCGCGGGCACCTCCTCCCTCGCGGCCCCGATCTGTCTGAGGGCCTCGCAGTAGTTCGTCAGGTCCGTCAGGATGACCAGCACGTGCATGCCGAGGTCGAAGGCTAGGTACTCCGCGGTGGTGAGCGCCAGCTTGGGGGTCAGCAGCCTCTCGATGGCGGGGTCGTCCGCCAGGTTGAGGAACACGACCGCCTTCTTGAGCGCGCCTGTGCGCTCGAAGTCCTTCATGAAGTACTGGGCCTCCTCGCTCGTGATCCCCATGGCCGCGAACACGACGGCGAACTCCTCCTTCTCCCCGAGCACCTTCGCCTGCCTCGCGATCTGGAGCGCGATGTCGTTGTGCGGCAGGCCCGAGCCCGAGAATATCGGGAGCTTCTGTCCCCTGACCAGCGTGTTCATGCCGTCTATCGACGATATGCCGGTCTGAATGAACTCCATCGGGTTGTCCCGCGCGTAGGGGTTGATGGCCGCCCCGATGATCTCCAGCCTCTTCTCGGGGATGATCGGCGGGCCCTTGTCGAGCGGGTCCCCGGACCCCGACAGTATCCTGCCGAGCATGTCCTTCGAGACGGGCATCTTGACCGTCTCGCCCAGGAACTTGACGCCTGACGCGCGGTCTATGCCCCCGGTGCCCTCGAACACCTGGATGACCACGACCTCGTCGGACGAGTCGAGGACCTGGCCCCTCTTCACGGACCCGTCCGGGAGGGCTATCGACACCAGCTCGTTGTACGCCACCGGCTCGGTCTTCTCGACGAACACGAGAGGCCCCGCTATCTGGTTTATCGTGTGGTATTCCTTCGCCATGTCTCACACCCCCAGCTCGGCGAACTGTCGGTCCATCTCGCCCAGGATGGCCTTCAGGTCCGCGTCCATCGTCTCCTCGAACTTGAGCTTGCCCAGGTCCGCCCTGACCTTGAGCGCGACGATCTTGTCCAGGGGGACCTCGAGCGAGACGGCCTTCTTCGACAGGTCGGAGAAGCGCCTGATGGCTTTCATGTACTCGTACTGTCTCTTGAGCGGGCTGTACGTGTCGACCGCGTGGTACGCGCTCTGCTGCAGGAAGAACTCTCGGATCATCCTCGCGACCTCGAGTGTCAACCTCTGCTCCTCCGGGAGCGCGTCCGAGCCGACCAGCTGGACGACCTCCTGGAGCTCCGACTCCTTCTGGAGCGTCTCCATCGCCCACAGCCTGAGCGGGCCCCAGTCCTCGGCCACGTTGCGCCTGTACCACTCCTCCAGGATCGGGCTGTAGAGGCTGTACGACGTCAGCCAGTTGATGGCGGGGAAGTGCCTCCTCTCCCTGAGCTTCGAGTCGAGGGCCCAGAAGACCTTCACTATCCTGAGGGTGTTCTGCGTGACGGGTTCGCTGAAGTCGCCGCCTGAGGGGGACACCGCGCCGATGACGGATATCGAGCCCGTGGGGCCCGCGAGGGTGTTCACGCGGCCGCACCGCTCGTAGAACTCCGACAACCTGGACGCGAGGTAGGCCGGGTATCCCTCCTCGCCCGGCATCTCCTCGAGCCTGGAGGATATCTCCCTCATCGCCTCCGCCCACCGGGATGTGGAATCGGCCATGAGCGACACATCGTAGCCCATGTCCCTGTAGTACTCCGCGACAGTGATGCCCGTGTACACGGACGCCTCCCTGGCCGCGACTGGCATGTTGGATGTGTTGGCGATCAGCACGGTTCTGCCCATGAGCGGCTTGCCTGTCTTCGGGTCCTCGAGCTCGGGGAAAGTCGTCAGCACCTCCGTCATCTCGTTGCCGCGCTCGCCGCAGCCGACATAGATGACGATCTGCGCGTCGCTCCACTTCGAGAGCTGCTGCGAGGTGACGGTCTTGCCCGTGCCGAACCCGCCGGGGATGGCCGCGGTGCCGCCCTTCGCGAGCGGGAAGAGCGTGTCGAGCACGCGCTGTCCGGTCACGAGCGGGATGTCAGGTAGCAGTTTCTCCAGGTACGGCCTCGGGGACCTCACGGGCCAGTTATGCGCCAGCTTGATCGCGTGGCCCGTGT
The DNA here is from genome assembly GCA_050178275.1 of Thermoplasmata archaeon. Lineage (GTDB taxonomy): Archaea > Thermoplasmatota > Thermoplasmata > UBA10834 > UBA10834 > UBA9653. The sequence goes on from JBFXGF010000009.1 coordinate 7,220, forward strand.
CCAGCGAGCCGACCTGCTCCTCGACCGTGAACTCCCCCTCGGATATGTCGGTGACCTTCCCGTCGACTCCCGGCGGGAGGAGCACCCTGTGGACGATGTTGCCCTCCGGGACCTCGCCCACGACCATGCCGCCGTGGAGGTCGTCGCCCTTCTTCACGGTCGGCTTGAACTTCCACTTCTTGGACCTGTCCAGTCCAGGGGCCGTGACGCCCCTCGACACGAAATCGCCCTGCTTGGCCATGAGCACTGGCAGAGGCCTCTGGACGCCGTCGTATATGCTGGACAGCAGCCCCGGGCCGAGCTCGACCTGCAGAGGCGCCCCAGTGTCGACGACGGCCTCGCCGGGCCTGATGCCCGACGTGTCCTCGTACACCTGGATGACGGTCTTGTCGCCGACGAGTTTGATCACCTCACCCATCAGCTTGAGCTCGCCGACCAGCACGACATCGTACATCCTCGGCGAGACGCCCTCGGCGGTGACCACTGGTCCCGCGACCCTGCTTATCCTTCCGCTCTTCCCGCTAGCCATCCGTAAACGCCTCCCTCACTTGCTCTTGTAAAGGTCGATTCCCATCGCCCTTCTGACCTTGTCCCTTATGTCGCCTTCCTCCTCTCCGACCGGGATGACCACCGGCTCGACGCTGGCCATCAGCCTGTCGCGCAGCTGCTGGGGCAGTCCCTCGAGGTCCTTGGTGTGCACGGCGAGTATGCCCACGCCCCTCTCCTGCACCAGCCGCGTGATCGTCTCCTGCAGCCTCTCAGGGGGGACCCCATAGACCTTCTTGATGCCGGCGAGCCTGAAACCGACGACGAACTCCTCAGACCCTACGACCGCTATCTCCATTCACATCACCAGCAGCTCTTCTATTACCGCCTTGGGCAGGGCGCTTTCCTTGCCCCTGGCGATTATCCTGATGTTCCCTACCTCCACCCTCTTGAGCGTCATGTAGTTCACTATCGGCAGCACGGACATCGGGTAGAAGTTCGCGAACTTCTCGCTCGTGCCTATCAGCGCCTTGTCCAGGGCGATCGTGAGCTCCGAAAGCCTCTTGTCCGCCCTGAAGCGCTCGAGCGCGGGCTTGATGTCCTCGAACAGGGAGGACTTCTCCAGCTCGGACACGATCGCGTCCGAGCCCTCGCCCTGGGCCATCGCCCGGAGCTTGTCCGGGCCGAACTCGAGCCCGCCGGATATCGTGTACATCTGTATGCGATCCTCCGGTATGCGCTCCGCCTTCAGTTTGAGCAGGACCTTCAGGTTCGTCACGTCCACCTCGCGCCTCACGAAGTCCCTCAGGAGCCTCTCGGGGGTGCTCGTCGGCTCCAACACGTCCAGGAGGTCGTAGTACAGGACCCTCTCGAGATGGTCCTCCAGCGGCGCGAGCTTGCCCGCGTCCACGACCTCCCTCTGAAGCTCAGGCGTTATCCTGAGCGAGGCCTGCTTGACGAGCTCGTCCATGACTTCGTGCACCCCTTCCGCCTCGACCAGGGACTTCAGGTACTCCTCCGAGAACGCGCCCGCGGGCACCAGGGTGTCGAGGATCTCCTCCGACCTGGCCTTCGACATCTTCCCTCGCAGGATGGTCTTCACGTTGAAGGTGTCCCACCGCCGCAGGTAGTCGCTGACCATCTCCCTCAGGTGGCCCGTCGTGAAGCTCAGGATGTCCGAGTACGTCGCGGCCAGGTTCCTCATGACGGCGACCTCCACCAGGTTCGCCCCCGAGTACCTCGACCCGTACTGCGCCATCTCGTCCTTGTACTGGGTCTCGCCCAGGAAGCGCCCGAGCTCGTGGATGTCCATCACGAGCATCCGGGAGTACGCGTCCTTGGAGAGCAGAAAGCTCTTGCGCGCCTTGACGCGCGCGCACGCGTACGCATAGTTGCCCTTCCCTCCGAACAGACCCATCTGCGACATCACCCGAACAGAGCCGAGAATATCTCCTGTATCTTCCTACTCCACACTTCCTCGAGCATCGTCTCGAACCGATAGTCGAGTCTGACGGCGCGGTCCTTGCTCTCGAACACCAGCCCGCCCCGGCAGTCGATCACTCCGCCTGCGGCCATCCCAGAGGTCAGCCTCAGAAGGGGCTTGTCGGCGGCGTTCGAGTAGACATAGCACTCGCCGAGCTCCGCCTTGGCGACCTTCATCAGCCGCGCGTACATGGCCGAGCGCTTGTCGGCGGGGTAGCTCGCGATCTCCGCTAGCACGAGCGCCTTGACCTCGTCCATGACCTGCCTCTGGGCCGACAGGAGCGCCTTCTTGGACTCCAGCTCCGCGCTCGATAGCTCCTGCTGCTCCATCTGGGCGATCTGGGTCTCCGTGCGCCTGACGGCCTTCTCCCTATGCTCGGCTATCTGCGCGTCGGCCTGCGCGACGTGTTCGTCGCGCTCCCGCTCGCCCTGACGGATTATCTCCAGCTTGCGCTCCTCGCCCGTCCTGAGGATCTCCTCGACTACCTTCTCCAAGCTCATAGCTCGTCCGCTCCTCGCTACCCTAGTCGGGCTGCTCCAGTATGCGTTCGCCTACGCCTTGCCGAGCAGCATGATGGCGATCACGAACCCGAATATGACGAGAGTCTCGGGAAGGACCATCAGCGCCAGGCCCTTGCCGAACATCTTCGGGTTCTCCGCGGTCGCACCAACAGCTGCCGCACCGATCTGCGACTGCGCCACACCGGTGCCGAGGGCCGCGACGCCGACCGCGATGCCCGCACCGACGAGTGCCAGTCCGGTTCCTATGTCCAGTGCCATTTTCTTTCGCCTCCTCTATTTCGTCACGACTGAATGCTTCCGGTCGTACTTCAAGGGTGAGAAGTCCGCGCCCCCGCCCTCGAAGAATTTCAGGAAGAACTCCACATAGTTTAGCCTGATAGCCTGGATCCCGGCCGAGAGGGACCCTATGAAGAACACGAAGAACGCCTGGGTGATGAACAGCAGCACGGCGCCGACGATGGCGATGGCTATGTTGCCGCTCTCGAACATCATCGGGAAGAACATCGTGTTGAACGCCATGGCCATGCCGCCCTTGCCCACGGCCAGCGCCGCGAGCCTGGTGTACGAGACAAGGTTCGTGAGCACGCCCGCGACCTCGGTCAGCGCCAGCGGGCCCTCCGTGACCGGCAGCACCACGACCCCCACGATGATGAACGCCAGCGCGGCGTATGAGAGAGGTATCCCTGCGATGTCGATAGCGTCGGTCGGCAGAGGGCTCAAGAGGGTGGAGTTGATCGCGGAGCTCGTGATGGACGCGTCCCCCGCGACGAGCATCACCTCGGCGAATATACCGAAGAGCACCAGCATCCAGGCCACCTTCGCGATCGCGTGCTTCATGTTATGGCGATAGGTGTTCACGATGCCCATGATGTAGCCTAGCATCAGGTGCAGCCAACCCGCGAAGAGCGATATCGCGAGCATCTCGATCACGTCGTGCATCTTCTCCAGCATCGGGTGGATTGGTATGTTCACGACCGCCTCCCAGGAGTACTCGTCGTGGCTCTCCTCCGCGGGGTGGAAGGGCACGCCGAAGGCCTCGGCGAACACGAACAGGCCGAACAGGCTCGCCATTAGACCGGCGCCGACGATTATCGCGCCGAGCTTCATCGCGTCCGGAGACCCCGTGAACTTGGCCCTGATGAATATCCCCAGGGCCACCAGGCACGCGCCGAACCCGAGGTCGCCCACCATGAACCCGAGGAACAGTGGGAATGTGATGAACAGGACTATCGTCGGGTCGACCTCGTTGTACTTGGGGGTCGACACGAGGTCGATGAAGAACTCGAACGGTTTGACCGGTTTCGGGTTCTTCAGCTTGACCGGGGGCTCGTCGCGCTCCTCGACTGGGAGCGTCTCCACGAACGCCAGCCCGCAGCAGAGGGCGTCTAGGGACTTCTGGAGGTCCGCCACGCGAGAGGTCGGGATCCAGCCATCGATGACGAAGGAGTTCGTGGACGCGGCGATCCTCAGGGGGGTCTCGGCCTTCATCACCTCTATGGCCAGGTCCTCCTCCGACGCCACGATGAGGTCCGCGTACTTCTTCCTGATCGCCTCGAGGTCGCTCTCGGTCCGGGCCAGGTCGTCCTCGAGGTGGGCGATGTCCGCCCTGTTCCGCTCTATGACCTTGGCTGGCTCGCCCGTGACCTTTGGGAGCTTCGATTCCTGGAACCCGTGCTCCGTCAGTAGCTTGAGTATCTCCTGCCTGTCGCTGACCTTCGCAAACACGGCCACCGCCAGGTCGCCCTTCCTCTGATCTCTGAGCAGCTCGGCCTCCGGGAACTTGGACAGCAGGGCCGCCTCCGGATCGGTCCGGCAGGTGCCAGCCAGGGAGAATATCGTCTCGAACCCCTCGTAGTCCTCGACCGGTATCCCGAAGGCCAAGAACGGCTCGAGCGCCTTTATCTCCGACTCCTTCTCCCGGATGAGGGACTGTATCCTCTGCCTCGCCTCAGCCTTCTTCGAGGTGTTCAGGTCGAGCGTGACGAGCGCCTGCTCGAGCGACTTCCGGATGTCGGATGTGCCCATCTTGTCCGAGGGTTTGTGGCTGTCTATGGAGAGCGAACGTATGATGGACCGCAGCTTCAGGAGCTTCTGGGAGGCGTCCGAGGCGTTGGCCAGTGGCTGACCGAGCTTGAACTCCTCATCCTGCTCCGTGAAGTCTATGAGATGCAGTACCCCGAGCTCATAAAGGCACTCGATCGTGACATCGAGGCTCTCGATCGACCCGACGACCACCGCGCGGGTCATCTCCTCCGGCCTAAGCATCAGCTGCCCTCTCGAACTCCGAAAGGACCAAGGCCTTCACCTTGCCCGAATTCGCGCGGGCCCTTGAGACGAGCGCCTGTGACTTCCTGGCGCCCTCGGCGAGCACTGCCTCCTTCCTGGCGTCGACGGCCCTCTTGGCGTCGGCGTAGCGCGCGTCGGCCTCCTTCCTCAGGTCGTTGTCCGCGGCCTCTATCTTCTCCAGGGCGCGCCTCTTGCCATCGGCCTGGAGCTGCTTGCGCCTCTCCTCCGCCTCCTTGACCGTGACGCGGACATGCTCCTCCGCCATCTTGATCTGGTGAAGGATTTCAGCCTTTCCCATTGTGTCCACGTCCTTGCTGCTGATGCTGGTTTCGATATAAATAGCCTATCGAGATTGGAGAAGGATATGGGTCGCCAGATACGCCGCGTCCTTCGACATCTGACGGAGCGGGGTCGGGCCCTGAGTCCCCCGGGTGCGCCGGCCACCTATTCGCACGGCTTCCTCTCGAACTTCTTGATGTCCATCCGGGTGACCTTGATGCCCGCCTGCTTGAGCAGGGCGAGCCCGGACAGGTCCGAGTAGTCGCCTATGTACACCCCGCGCGCGACCTGCGCGTTCATGATCATGCGCGCGCAGATGGGGCACGGCACGATCGTCGAGTACAGTGTGGACCCCCGGGCGTTGGTCCCGGCCTGGAGCAGGGCGTTCTGCTCC